>JBKPCB010000001.1:0-8407 GCA_046727155.1 Candidatus Methylomirabilota bacterium
CGCCGAGATGTGCATGTGCCGGGCGAGCCGCGCCCCGATGACGGGCGTGTCGCTGCTCCCCGCCAGGTCGTAGATGGCGGCGAGGTAGTCCTGGATCGCCGGAGTCTCGGGCATGGCGCCAGCATACCGACCGGCCTCGCCGGGGGCAAGCCCCGGGGATCGTGTTAATCTTGGGGCCGGACGCCCACGGAGGCCGCCATGGACTTCGCGCTCACCGAGTCGCAGGAGCTGATCAAGAAGGAAGTCGCCGCCCTGGCGCGGAGCTTCTCGCTCGACTACTGGCTCGAGAAGGACAACAAGGCTGAGTATCCCAACGACTTCGTCAAGGCCTTCGCCGACAACGGCTGGCTCGGCCTGATGGTCCCCGAGGCCTACGGCGGCGCCGGGCTCGGCATCACCGAGGCGGCAATCATGCTGCAGGAGATCTGCGCCTCAGGCGCCGGCACCTCGGGCGCCTCGCCCATCCACTTCTACATCTTTCCGCCCACCCCCGTCATCAAGTTCGGCACCGAGGAGATGAAGCGGCGGGAGCTGCCGCGGATCTGCTCGGGCGAGAGCATCCTGGCCTTCGGGGTCACCGAGCCCAATGCGGGCACGGACACCTCGCGCATCCAGACGCGCGCCGTGAAGCAGGGCGGCCGCTACATCATCAACGGCCGCAAGGTCTGGACCACCAATGCCCAGCATGCGAACAAGATCCTGCTGCTGGCCCGCACCAGCGACCGTGATCCGGCCAAGCCGCTCAAGGGGATGACGCTCTTCTACACCGACTTCGACCGCGCGGCCATGCACGTGCGCCTGATCGAGAAGCTCGGGCGCGCGGCGGTGGACTCGAACGAGGTGGCGATCGAAAACCTGGACGTGCCGGAGGAGCATGTCGTCGGCGCGGTGGGGGAGGGCTTCTACCATTTGCTCGAATCGCTCAATCCCGAGCGCATCGTGGTTGGCATCGAGGCGGTGGGCATCGGGCGCGCCGCCCTCGACCGCGCCGTCCAGTACGCCAAGGAGCGCATTGTCTTCGACCGGCCCATCGGGAAAAACCAGGCCATCGCCCATCCGCTGGCTATGGCCTCGGCCGAGCTCGACGCCGCCGAGGTGATGTGCCTCAAGGCCGCGTGGCTGTTCGACCACGGCCGGTCCTGCGGCAAGGAGGCCAATGCGGCCAAGGTGCTGGCGGCGGAGGCCGGCTTCAATGCTTGCGATGCCGCGCTGCAGACCTTCGGCGGCTTCGGCTATGCGAAGGAGTTCTACGTCGAGCGCCTCTGGCGCGAGGTGCGCCTATACAAGATCGCGCCGATCTCCCAGCAGATGGCATTGAATTACCTGGCCGAGCACGTGCTGGGCCTGCCGCGCTCCTACTGAGCGCTCTCCCGGACCGCCATGGCGATGATCCTGAGCACCCATGACACGGGCTACGAGCGACCCGACGACGCCACCATCGCCAAGGTGCTGGCCTCGCTCGACGGCGGGCACAATGTGCTGGCCACTCTCGGCCCCACCGACGAGAACTATGTCCAGGCGCACGGCAGCGTGCGGACGGGCTTCGGATTGGATTTGCAGGACGGCTCGCTCGAGCGCCGCTACCGCAGCAAGAACCGCGCGCTACCGCTCGACTGGGTAACCGAAGCCTTCCAGAAATTCGCCAAGGGCGACCTGTCCTGGCGGCACGAGGTGGAATGGGAGAAGGACGAGATCCGGCTGGCGGCCACCGGCTGGTGGAATAGCTGGGCCGTCTACATCCTGATGCTGGCAGCCGTTGCAGGGGTGGTCTGGCTCGTGCACGGGCGATAAGACGCCCCTCACCCTGGAGAGGGGAACTACGGCCGGGTGATCTGAAACAGAGACGCGGGCTCGGTCTCGACCTGGATGGTGGTGTGGTCGATGCCAAAACGCGTGTGCAGAATCACGTGCAGGTCCTCGAGGATCTTGTCGCTCGCCGTCCCGCTCTCGACCACCACGTGGACGCTCATCGCCTCTCGGCCCGACGTCAGCGTCCAGACGTGCAGGTCGTGGACGTGACGGACGCCAGGCACCTCGCAGAGCGTCAGCCCGATCTTGCTGACATCGAGATGGGCGGGCGCCCCCTCCAGCAGCACGTTCACGGCCTGGCGCAGCAGCCCCCAGGTGCGCAGCAGGATGAGCAGGCCGATACTCACGCCGGCAAGCGGATCGGCCACGGTCCAGCCGGTGAAGAGGATGACGACACCGGCGACGATCACCGCCGCTGAGCTGGCCGCATCGCCCAGCACCTCGAGATAGGCGCCGCGCACGTTCAGGCTCTCCCCCGCGCCCCGGTGCAGCAGCCGCATGCTCAGCAGGTTCACGCCCAGCCCCACCGAGGCCACGGCCAGCATGGGTCCGCCCGGCACCTCGTGCGGCTGCCAGAGATGCTCGTAGGCCTTGACCAGGATGGCGATGGCCAGCACGCAGAGCACGACGGCATTGACGAGCGCGGCCAGGATCTCGACGCGATAGTAGCCGTAGGTCTTCGCGGGCGTAGCCGGCCGCTCGGCGAACCACACCGCGAGCAGGCTCAGCAGGAGGGCGCCCGAGTCCACGAGCATGTGCGCGGCATCCGCCACGAGCGACAGGCTGCCCGTCCAGAGGCCGACGGCGGCCTCGATCAGGAGGAAGGCGCCCGTCAGGGCGAACACCGCCCAAAGACGGCGCTTGTGCCGCGAGCCGTGAGTGTGGCGGCCGTGCACGGCGGCTCTAGTCAGCGGGCCTGGGGCGTCACCAGCCGCGCTTCGCCCTGGCGGATGCCCTGGCCTTCGAAGAAGCCGGCGCGCGCCTCGAGCGCGTACCGGAAGGAGCCCATGGGCCCGTAGAGGGTGGTGGGGCTGGGGTCCATGCGCAGGATGGAGAAGATGCGGCCGTCGCCCTTGATGAAGGCGATGTCGAGCGCCGCGGGCACATTCTGCATGTGGAACTGGGTGGTGATCTCCTGACCGAAGTCGAAGAGGATCAGCTCGCGCTGGATGTCCTCGCGCGTGGCGCACTGAAATCCGCCCGCCTGCCGCTCGCCGGTATCGGCGAGCTTCACGCGGATCGCAAAGGTCTTCGGGCCCATCTGGATCGTCAGCATCCGCATCGGCATGCTCGCGAAGGCCTCGCGCCAGCGTGGGCACTCGCCGCTCTGGGCCGTGGCGCCGCCCGCGAGCGCGGCGAGGAGCAGCGCGGCCGAGGCGAGGATCGCGGGATGGCGGCGGCTCATGCGGCGGGCGCCGGAGCCTGCCGCGCGGGGCGGCGGCGGATGAGGGAGGCCAGCGCGAAGAGCAGCAGCGCCGTCAGCACCACGGCGCCGCCGGCCGCGAGCCGGAAGTAGTAGGCGGCGATCAGTCCGAGAAGGACCGAGAGCAGCGCCATCCCGATGGCGATGGCCGTGGCTTTCCTGAAGCTCCGCCCGAGCGCGAAGCCCGTGAGCGTCGGGATCACGATCATCGCGCTCACCAGCAGCACGCCCACCATGCGCATGGCGACCACCGTGGTCAGCGCCGTGAGGATCGTCAGCACCAGGTTGAGCGCGCCCACCGGCACGCCGCTCGTGCGCGCCAGGTCTTCGTTGAGCGTGATGGCCAGGAGCTGCTTGTAGAAGGTGCCGATGGTGGCGACGACGAGGGCGCCGAGAGCGGTGATGAGCCAGACGTCGGTCGGGCTCACCGTGAGGATGCTGCCGAAGAGGATGGCGAAGAGATCGGCATTGAAGCCCTGCGCCAGGCTGATGAGTACCACGGCCAGGGCGAAGCCCCCCGAGAGGAAGACGGCCAGGGCGGCGTCTCCCTGGAGCGCGCCGCGCGAGCGGAGCCGCTCCATGCCCACCGCGCCCCCGAGCGTCACCACGAGCGCGCCCAGCACAGGCGAGATCCCGAGGAAGAGACCCAGGGCCACCCCCGCCAGCGCCACGTGGGCCAGCGTATCGGCGATGAGCGAGAGCCGGCGCGGCACCAGGAAGACGCCGATCGCCGGGCAGATCAGCGCGGTCACCGCGCCGGCCGCGAAGGCGCGGTGCATGAAGCCGTAATCGAGAAACTCAGGCAGCATCGGGCTAGTGCTGATGCGAGACGACGTGCACCGACGGCCCGTAGAGCGCCGTCAGCGCCGCATCGCTCAGGAAATCGGCGGGCCGGCCGTGGAAGATCAGCCGCCGGTTGAGGCAAGCGAGCTTGGTGACTTCCTTGGCCACCACGCCGATGTCGTGACTTACGAGGATGAGCGTCACGTCGCGCTCGCGATTGAGGTGGTGCAGGAGCGCGTAGAAGCTCGTCTGCGCCTCCGGATCTACGCCACCGGTGGGCTCGTCGAGGATGAGCATCTCGGGATTGGAGACCAGCGCGCGCGCGATCAGCACGCGCTGCTGCTGGCCCGTGGAGAGCGCGCCGATGCGCGCGCCCGCGTGGGCGTCCATGCCGACATGGGCCAGCACCTCCTGGATGCGCCGTCTCTCGGCCGCGCGCACCCGGCCCCAGAGCCCGAGAGCGGGCACGAGACCCGTGGCCACCACTTCCTGTACCGTGGCCGGCAGGGCGGGATCGAGCGTGGCTTTCTGCGGCACGTAGCCGAGGCGCCCCCACTGGCGGAACGATGACGGGGAATGACCGAACAGCCGCACCCGGCCATGGTCCGGCTCGAGCAGCCCCAGCATGATGCGCAGCAGGGTGGTCTTGCCGGAGCCGTTGGGGCCGATGATGCCCAGGAAGTCTCCAGCCTCCACGGTGAGATTGATGCCTTCGAGGACGCGGATCTCGCCGTAGCTGAAATCCACCTCCTCGAGCTCGACGAACGGTCTCACCGGCAACCCAGCGCGGTGCGCAGGTTCTTCAGGTTCTCCTCCATGAGCGCCACGTAGTCTTTGCCCGCCGCCTGCTCCGCCGCCGTGATGCCCTCGATCGGATTCAGGACCAGCGTTTCCGCGTCCGCCTCCCGGGCCAGGGTCTCGGCCAGCTTGGGGCTCACCAGCGGCTCGGTGAAAATGTACTTCACTTTCTTCTCCCGCGCGAACTTCACGATCGCGGCCAGCTGGGCCGGGCTGGGCTCCGACTCGGGAGCCATGCCCATGATGGGCACGACCGTCAGGCCATAACGCTTTCCGAGATAGGCGAAGGCCGAGTGCGTGACCACGATCTCGTGCCGTGAGCAGTCCTTGAGGCCATTGCTGAAGGCATCATCGAGGGTCTGCAGCCGCTGGAGCGCGGCGTTTGCCTTCTCCTTGTAGGTGGCGGCGCGGGCGGGATCGGCTTTGGCGAGCCCGTCGGCTATCGCCCGGACCATGGACTGGGCGTACACGGGATCGAGCCAGACATGCGGGTCGGGCCTGGCGCTTCCTTCGGGGACGATGAGGGGCAGGCCCTCGCTGGCCTGGACGACGACGGCGTTCTTGAGCGATCCGTCGCGCTGCAGCTTGGCGACCCACGGCTCGAACCCGGCGCCGTTGTAGACGAACAGGCGCGCCCGGCGGAGGCGCTTTATATCCTTCGGCGAGGGCTCCCAGTCGTGAGCTTCGACGCCGGGTGGAACCAGGGAAAGCACCTCCACATGCTCGCCGGCGACCTGCCGGGTCAGCGCGTAGAGAGGGTAGAAGCTCGCGACGGCGACGATCCGGCCGCGGGGCAGTACCGGTGACTGATCGCACGCGGCGAGGACCAGCGCCGCGCTCAGGAGGCAGGCGAGACGCCTCACGGCGACCGGCTGCTATCCCACCAGGCCGCCGCCGCGGCACAGGCGGTGCCGACCAGGAAGCCGCCCAGCACGTCGGAGGGCCAATGGGCGTGCAGCATGACGCGTGCCCAGCCGACCAGCGCCGCAAGGAGCACGGCCGCGACGGTGAGGGCCCAGCGCGCGCCGCGGGGCCAGCGCTCTCGAGTCACGATGTAGATCAGCAGGACGGCGAAAGCGGTCGCCGCCGTCGTGTGGCCGCTCGGGAAGCCTGTCGAGCTGCCGCTCGGCCGCGGGCGTCCCACGACATGCTTGAAGATCTGCTCCATTCCCCCTGCCACGCCGAGCATGACCCACCAGAGCCACCAGTGCCGGCGGGCGACCGGCGAGGACCAGAGGAGCAGCAGGAGAGCCGGCCCGAGCACCCACCACTTGCCGCCCGGGTTGACCACGAGCGCGACACCGTGCAGGGAGTCGCCGATGGTGTCGAGGACGGCGCGGCGGATGGCGACGTCGCCCGGCAGAACGCCGACGGTCGCGACACCGACGCTCAGGGCTAGGAAGGCGGCGAGCGTGACCAGGCAGATGGCGCGCCAGCGCGCGGCGGTGGGGTTCAAGTTGTCAGAAGACTGCCCGTGCGCCCGGCGACCTTGGCATAGAGTCCGAGGCCGAGGAGGATGAGGCCGAAGGCGCAGACCACGGTGGCGCCCGTTGGCAGATCGAGCACGGCCGAGGCCAGCATCGCCACCACGCTCACCACCGTCCCAAAGGCCCAGCCGACAAGCAGGCGAGCGCGCATGCGGCCGCCCACGACAATCGCGGCGAGCGCCGGAACGATAAGATAGGAGAAGACAAGGAGCACGCCTGCGATTCGGACCGACGAGGTTACGACCACGCCGAAGGAAGCGTAAAAGAGAAAGTCCCACCAGCGGACGCGCCAGCCGTCACGATAGGCAGTCGCCGGATCGGTAGAGATGAGGAAGAACGGCTTCCGGCAGAGCCAGTGGAAGAGCCCGATCAGCGCGTAGAGCGCGCCGACCTTCACGACTTCGGCGCCGCTCACGCTGAGAATGCTGCCGACGAGCATGCCGCGCAAATGCTCCGCGCCGTGAGGCGACCGGTCGGCGAGGAGCACAGCCGCCGCCGAGGAGACGGCGTAGACAACGCCGATGACGGCCTCCTGGGAGACGTGTCGCTCCCGGCTGCGCGTCAAGGCCAGCACGAGAGCGCCCAGAATGGTGAAGGCCAGGCCGCAGGCGTAGGATTCCCAGGTCTCGAGATCGAAGCCGAAGAGGAATGCCGCGGTCGCTCCGAGCGCCGCGATTTGGGCCAGCGCGATGTCGACGAAGACGACCTCGCGCGCGATGACGTGGAAGCCCAGATAGGCGTGGATGCCCGTCAGCACCAGGCACATCAGGAACGGGATCCACATCAGCGAGAAGAGGTCGCTCGTCATGTCGTCATTGGAGGCCCTGGACGAGGGCCTTCACATTGTAGTCGATCGCGTCCAGATACGTATCGGTGCCCCTGACGGCTCCGACGGCGGAGGCCACAAGGACGGTCTTGGCGCCTGCTTCCTGGGCCACGCGCTCCGCGAGTTGTCGATCCCCCCAGGGGACGGTCAGGATGATCCTGATCTTTTCCTCCCGGATTTGCGCGATGAGCTTGGAGAGATGGCCGGGAGTTGGCGGGATGCCCGGCCGCTCTTCGACAGATCCTGCCTGAACGAGACCGAAGCGGGTCAGAAAGTACGGCCACATATTGTGATCCACGATGACCTTCGCCCCCTTGAAGGGAGCGAGGCTTGCCGACCAGCGCGCCATGGCCTGATCCAGGCGACGCAGGAAGTCCTGCCGGTTGCGCTCGAACGTGGCTCGGTGCCGCGGAGCAACACGCGCCAGGCCCTGGAGAATATTGGCGGTGATGGCGGGCGCCATGCCTGGGTCAACCGTGTAGTGAGGATTGCCGACCGGATGAACGTCGCCCATGGATCGGTCGACGCGGCTGTGGGGCACTTCGAGAACGAGGATACCCTCCGAGGCGTCCACGCGGCCGGGGGCGCCGGGGATCACCTTGGGGTTGTTGGCGCCCTGAACGACCACCTCGGCCCACTGGTCCAGCTCGAGGCCGTTCATCACGAGCAGATCGGCACGCCGAACCTTGACCATGAGGCTCGGCCGGATCTCGAGATCGTGAGCGTTCTGATTTCCGCGCGCGAGGGCGTCGACTTCGACGAGCTCCCCTCCCACGGCTTCGGTCAGAGCTTTCAGATCCGTCGTGGTCGCGACGACGCGGATCTTGTCGGCGGCATCGGCGCCGCCGCTCCAGAGACCGACGGCGACGGCAATCGCGAGGATCGAGCGCATGAGCATGGTTGCGTCTCCTCTAGAACGGATGCGCCGGATGGGCGCCGAGGATGAAGGTGGCCTGGGCCAGGATCTCGTCGACGGTGCGTGCGCTGCCATCGTTCAGATTGATGCCGTCGCGGTGGGAGCGCTCGGTGTGCTTGTAGCCCAGCCGGAAGCGCAGGAACTCAGACGGCATATACGACAGGTAGGGCTGGACGGCCCATTCGCGCCCCGGATCAACCGGAAATTGGGTCCAGTCGTAACGGAAGCCGAGAGAGAGGGTGCTGAGAGGCCCGAAGCGGAAGGGCTGCAGCTCTCCGTAGACGTACCAGCCATTCCGCTCCCGCGTCCGTGTCTGCTCGACGCCGACCTCGGAATCGACGACATTGACCTGGCGGATGGCATAG
>JBKPCB010000002.1:0-11805 GCA_046727155.1 Candidatus Methylomirabilota bacterium
GACGCTGCCCTCGACCTCGCGGGCACGGTGCACGCCCGACACGAAGACCACCGCCACGTCTCCCTGGCGCGGCTGGCCCGGCACCACCCTCACCTGCATCGCCTCCACAATGGACGGCAAAGCGAGGAGCAGGACAACGAGGCTGAGCCGCGACAAGCGGACGGACCGCATGAACAAAGTTTACCCGGAGTCCAGCAGCCCACGAAGGAACTGGAGTTGAAGCGGACCCCGAGCGGGTGGTGCCGCAGGCGGCCCCGCGCGGGCGAGCGCAGTGGGCCCCCCGAGTCCCGTCCGCAGCTCGAAGCAGTTCGAGCCGAGGGGCGGCCGAGCGCCTCAGGCGCGAGCGTCACGAGGCGAGGGCTGAGTTGAGTCTGCGTTCGGGGGAGTGGGTGACGGAGCCGGCCGCGCGGGGCCGCCTGCGGGCAACAGGACCCGGTCGGGGTCCGAAGGAAGGTCAGGGATTCTCGGGGCGCTGCTGGCGGAGAAACTGCTCGATCTCAGCCACCAGGTCCGCCGACGGCGGCAGCTCGTCCTCCGCCGCTCTTGGTCGCAGCGCCTCCTCGTCTTCGTCGTCAGAGCGCTTGCCCTCGAGCTTGCGGACGTAATCAGCGATCTTCTTGTTCTGCGACACGATGCCGTTGAGGTTCTGCTCGAACTGCGCGGAGGCCTCGTTCAGGTCCGAGAGATCCACCTCCACATTGAGCAGGCCGAGCACCCGACGCACCAGCGCCATGGCCGCCTTGGGGTTCTCGATCCCGGAGACGTAGTGGGGTACGTTGGCCCAGAGGCTGGCGATGGGGATCCCTTCATCGCGGCAGATCGTGTTGAGCACCCCGACGATGCCCGTGGGCCCCTCGTACCGCGTGGGTCGGACGCCGAGCCGGGCCGCGAGCTCGGGATCGTAGGCGCCGCCCACCAGCCGAACGGGCTGGGTATGAGCCACCTCGGCGAGCAGCGCACCCAGCGTCAACACGAGGGAGGCCTCGCAGCGCCGGGCCAGCTCCAGGACCGCGCCGCAGTAGGTGCGCCACTTGAGATGGGGCTCGATGGCCACGCCGATGATGAGATCCCGGTCCAGGGCCTCCGGCTGGGCAATGGAGAACTCCGTCGCCGGCCAGACGACCTCGCGCTCCTGCTGCGATCCCGTTTTGAAGCGGACGTTAGGACGCGACAGCCCGAAGTGGTAGAACTCCTCGGGATCGATGCTCGCAAGGGCCCGCGCCGGCCAAATCTGGCCCAGATAGCGCGCTGCCGTCGTAGCCGACTCGGCGGCATCGTTCCAGCCGGAGAAGGCCATGACGAGGATGGGCCGACGCAGCCCTACCGGCTCCTCGAAGATCGTCAGGTATTCGCTCAAGCCGCGCTCTGTCCTCTCGAGGAGGCCGGGCCGAGGTCCGGCTCTGACCGGCGGACATCGGGTGCCCTCCTGAGCCGAGCATGCCTGAGCCCGGCCGACGCCGCAAGCGCCACGGCGCACAGACGGGACAGCGGCGGGAAATGGGCCATTGACGCGCCTCGCGGGGGTCCGTATCATGACCAGTAGTCGGGGTTGGTTGGATTCGGTACATCACGTGTAGTCGGTAACGGGTTGCTTGCCGGTCACTCCAGAGGAGGCTCTGCCCATGCGTTCACCGATTGCTCGGGCCGCACTCATTGTGGGAGTCGTGCTTCTCACCGGGGCATGCGCGACGTCCGAAGAATGGTCTGAATGGCGGAAGCATACGACCCACTTCGCTTCCGGCGATCATGCCTTCTTCTCGATGCGCAACAACAAGGACGGCACCAATCCCAAGGTGTACCGCACGGACATCGAGGCCGCGCGGACGGAGAATTGGTGGGGGAAGGCGATCACCGTCAGTCCCGAACAGATCTTCCAGAACTAGGAGGAGATTAAGAACCAGATGCCAATGTGCCAACGCACCCTCACGCGCTGTTTGGTAGCCGCGCTTGCAGCGTCGCTCGTCCTGTCCTCGGCAGGCGCAGCCCTGGCGCAGTCAGACGGCGCCCTGATCCCGCTCGACAAGTACACCACGCCGAAGGCCAAGACACTGGGCCTGACCTACAGGACCCGGCTGATCCAGTTCTACGAGCAGATCTACAACTGCATGCCGTGGGTCAGCGTCCGCCCCAACGGTATCGGCTTCCCGCGCCGGAAGGGCGACGACACAGATTACCGCTATCTGTCCGTGTGGATCTCGGTGGACCAGCAGGATGACGGCACCTTCGCCGCGCTGCCTCAAGATCGTCGCGTGTCGGCCATGTTCTCCCGCTACGGGGTGGACATGCTGCGCCGGATGACGGCGCTGAAAGACGTCGCCGCCGACGCCAATCTCGACGGCTTCTCCGTCGTGCTGAGCTGGCTCAAACCCGGCACGGCTAACAAGGCCGGCGTTCAGCCGGTCAATGAGACGCTCGCGCTGTTCGTGGACAAGGCCACGCTGCAGGACTTCCTGGCCAAGAGACTGCCGGCTACGGAGTTCGCCAGTCGGGCGAAGTTCACCCTCTACGACGGCCTGGATCCCGTGGGTCGCGTGCCGCTCGAGGTGTGGGAAGACTCGTTCAACGCAACGTACAAGATCGAGAACTACGAGCCGCCCAAGGGCCAGAAGTGCTGAACCTCGCGCAGCCCCGCTCTCTCCCCTTCGCGGAGGGGGCGGGGCGGCGGCATTCGCCTGCCCGGCGCCCCGAATAACTCCCCCAAGGATGTCGTCCGGCCGCGCCCAGGTTTGACAGTCCCTGGGCCTTCCGATAGCATCAAAATCGAGAAAAACGTATGAGATTGCCGACTCGCCAGAAGGCTCAGTTCTCGGTGGTCTATGTCTTCATAGCGCTCATGGTGCTGCTCATGGTCCAGAGCTGGCTCCAGGCGCCGCGAACCGTCGAGATCCCCATGAGCAAGTTCCTGAGCCTCGTTCGCGAGGGGAAAGTTGAGCGCGTCTCGCTCACGGAGAAGGAGATCAGGGGCACGCTCAAGCCGGGGGCGCTCCCTCTGCCGGTCCCCGGTCCGGCCGACCGCCTCCGCCACTTCCTCGGAGCCGAGCCGGGTCCGACCCTGTTCACCACCACGCGCATCCCCGCCATGGAGGACTCCCAGATCGTCAAGGAGCTCGAGGCGGCACACGTGGAGTTCTCCGGCCGGATCGAAACCACCTTCTGGCGTGATCTGATCTTCGGCTGGCTGGTGCCGCTGGGGATCATGGCGGGCCTCTGGTTCTTCCTCATGCGCCGCATGGGCGGCGGGTCGACCCAGGCCCTCTCCTTCGGCCGCTCCAAGGCCAAGATCTACGACCGCAAGGAGCTGAAGACGACGTTTGCTGACGTGGCAGGCGTCGACGAAGCGAAAGCTGAACTCATGGAGGTCGTCGACTTCCTCAAGAGTCCCAAGAAATACCAGCGTCTGGGGGGGCGGATCCCCAAGGGCGTTCTGCTCGTGGGCCCCCCCGGCACGGGCAAGACCCTGCTGGCCCGCGCGGTGGCGGGCGAAGCCGACGTGCCGTTCTTCTTCCTGTCTGGATCGGAGTTCGTGGAGATGTTCGTGGGCGTGGGCGCCGCCCGGGTTCGGGACCTGTTCGAGCAGGCCAAGGAGAAGGCCCCCTGCATCGTGTTCATCGATGAGCTCGACGCCATCGGCAAGACGCGGGCGGGGAATACGGGATTCATGTCGGGCCACGATGAGCGGGAACAGACCCTCAACCAGCTCCTGGCCGAGATGGACGGCTTCGACTCCTCCAAGGGCGTGATCATCATGGCCGCCACCAATCGACCGGAGGTGCTCGATCCGGCGCTGCTCCGGGCCGGGCGCTTCGACCGGCAGGTCGTTGTCGACAAGCCCGACGTCAAGGGCCGCGAGGCCATTCTCCGCGTCCACGCCCGCAATGTGACCCTGGCGCCCTCCGCGGACCTGCGCGTGCTGGCGGCCCGCACGCCGGGCATGGCCGGCGCCGACCTCGCCAATATCATCAACGAGGCGGCGCTGCTGGCCGCGCGCAAGGGCAAGGACGCCGTGGACATGGCCGACCTGGAAGAGGCCGTGGACCGGGTGGTCGGCGGCCTCGAGCGCAAGAGCCGGGTCCTCTCCGAGAAGGAACGCGACATCGTGGCCCACCACGAGATCGGCCATGCCCTCGTGGCCTCGTCGCTGCCCAATGCCGACCCCGTGCACAAGGTGACGATCATTCCGCGCGGGGTCGCCGCTCTGGGCGCCACCTATCAGCTGCCGCTCGAGGACCGCTACCTCCTCACCCGCAGCGAGCTCGAGGACCGCATCGCCGTGCTTCTCGGCGGCCGGGTGGCCGAAGAGGTGGTCTATGGCGAAATCTCCACGGGGGCGCACAATGACCTGGAGCGCGCCACCGAGATGGCGCGGCTCATGGTCATGCAGTACGGGATGTCGGAGCAGCTCGGGCCCATGACCTTCGGCGGCGGCCAGCAGGCCCTCTTCCTCAGATCCTCCGGCCTGTCGCAGGAGCGGGAATACAGCGAGGAGACGGCCCGTCGCATCGACAACGAGACCCGCGCCATCATCGACCGGATCTATGATCGCGTCCGCAGCCTGCTCACGGCACGGAAGCGGGTGCTCATCGAGGCGGCGGCCGAGCTCAAGCTCAAAGAGACATTGGAGGGTGACCGGCTTCGGGAGCTCCTGGCCGGCGAGCCCGTGGAGGCATAGCGATGATCCTGATGAAACGCAGCACCATCGTGTTCACGGTTCTGTTCGCGCTGGTCGTGGGCGCGGGCCTCGGGACCTGGGGGGCGGGAGCCGTCGATCTGGCCAAGCCCTCGCGCGCCCAGCTGCCGAGCGGCCTGCAGGGGCCCATCGTCCCGGCCGCCCTGCCCGTGCCCTCGGGCAGCTTCGCCCAGGTGGCGGAATCCGTGGCCCCCGCCGTGGTCAATATCAATACGCTGACCCGCGGCGCTGTCGGGCGCACGCCCGTCGAGGAGTTCTTCGGCGACGAGTTCTTCCGGCGCTTCTTCGGGGAGGCTCCCGAGAGCCAGCGCGTGCAGCGGAGCCTCGGCTCGGGCGTCATCGTGGATCCCTCGGGCATCGTGCTGACCAATGCCCACGTGATCGATCGGGCCACGGAGATCGAGGTCGTCACCGCGGAGGGCAAGAAGCACAGGGCCAAGGTGGTCGGGGCCGATAAGCGGACCGACCTCGCCGTGCTTCGGCTGCAGGGGGCAGGGGCTCCCTATCCGGCGGCGCCGCTCGGCGACTCGGACAAGCTCAAGGTCGGCGACTGGGTCCTCGCCATCGGCTCGCCCTTCGGCCTTCAGCAGACCGTCACCGCGGGCATCATCAGCGCCAAGAGCCGCCAGATTGGTCAGGGTCCCTTCGACGACTTCCTCCAGACCGACGCGGCCATCAACCCCGGTAATTCGGGCGGACCGCTCGTGAACATGTCCGGCGAAGTCATCGGCATCAACAGCGCCATACTCTCGCGCTCGGGCGGCAATGTGGGCATCGGCTTCTCGATCCCTTCCAACCTCGCCAAGCGCATCTACACCGAGCTGGTGGCCAAGGGGAAGATCACGCGCGGCTGGCTGGGCGTGTCCATCCAGCCGCTTACCCCCGAGCTGGCCAAGGGCTTCGGCCTCAAGGAGCCCACTGGCGTGCTGCTCTCCGACGTGGTCCAGGACAGTCCGGCGGCCAAGGCCGGTCTCCTGGCGGGCGACATCATCCAGGAATTCGACGGCAAAAAAGTGGACACTCCGCAGGACCTCCAGAAGGTGGTCTCCGTGACTCCGCCGGGCAAGGGCGTCCCGGTCAAGGTCTGGCGCGACAAGAGCCAGAAAACGCTCGAGATCAAGATCGGCGAGACGCCGGACGAGAACGTGGCGCTCAAGTCCACCAACAAGGGCCGCACGCTGCTGGGACTGGACGTCCGGCCGATCACGCCTGACGTCGCGCGCCAGCTGAATCTCAGAGGCGTCGACGGTGTGGTGGTCGCCGGTGTCGAGGAGGAGAGTCCGGCGGCCGAGGCCGGGCTGCAGCGCGGCGACGTGATCCGCGAAGTCAATCGCCAGCGCGTCCGCGGTCTCCAGGACTTCGAGCGCGTCACCAAGGATCTCAAGGAAGGGGACCGCATCACCCTCCTGCTCCAGCGCGGCCAGCAATCGCTCTACGTCGCGTTCAGCGTCGCCAAGGGCTAAGACGTTGGCGCAGGGCCCGGGGGTCGAGCGGCTCCGCCGCCTGATCACGGACGGCAGCCGGCTCGCCCCCATCGCGCGCCTGCTGGGCGCGCGTGTGCTCTCCGTCGAGGAGGGCCGGATCCAGGTCGAGTTCGCGGTCAAGGACGACTTCATGCATCCGGGCGGCGCCGTGCAGGGCGGGATCATCACGGCCTATCTCGACATGTGCATGGCCATGGCCGCCCACACGCTGTTCGACTCGGGCGAGTTCTTCACGACCTCGGCGCTCACGGTGAACTTCCTTGCCCCCATCACGGACGGGCCGGTGATTGCCGAGGGCACGGTGCTCAAGAAAGGCCGCTCGACGGTGTTCCTCGAAGCTGCGGTCCGCGACGGTCGCGGCCGCGACTATGCCCATGCAACCTCGGTGGGCTCCATCCGCCGCTCCAAATAGCCACCGGCCCGCGGCGCCCCGGCCCGTCTGCTACAATTAAGAAGTGAGAGCGGCGCGGACGCCGCAAAGGTCCGGGCGCCGCTTTCCTGTCAAAACGTATGGAATACAAGGACTATTACAAGATCCTCGGAGTGCCGAGGCACGCCGACGACAAGGCGGTGAAGACCGCCTACCGCAAGCTCGCCCGCAAGCATCACCCGGACGTGAGCAAGGGCTCGGCCGAGCGCTTCAAGGAGATCAACGAGGCATACACGGTCCTGTCGGATCCCGAGAAACGCAAGCGCTACGACACGCTCGGGCCGGACTGGGAGCGCTATGCCCAGGCCGGCGCCGGTGCGGGCTCGCCGTTCGAGGGCCGCCGGGTGCGCTTCACCCAGGGCGCGGGAGACGTCGGGGGCTTCTCGGATTTCTTCCGCACCATCTTCGGCGACTTGGGCGGCAGCCCATTTCAGGGCGGCTTCCAGGAGGTCGAATTCGGTGACCTCGGGGACTTGGGCGGGGGCTTCGGCGGCGCCGGGATGGGGCGTGGCGGCGATGTCGAGGCCGGCATCGAGCTCACGCTCGAGGAAGCCTTCCGCGGAGTCAGCAGGACGATCTCCCTCGAGCTGGACGAGCCCTGCGCGGCCTGCGGCGGCGCCGGCCACGTCAACCGCAAGCCGTGCGCCCAATGCCACGGCACCGGCTGGTCCAAAGGGCGCCGCAACCTCGAGGTCAAGATCCCGGCCGGCGTGGACACGGGCTCGCGGGTCCGCGTCGCGGGCGAAGGCGTCCGCGGAACCGGGCGCGCCGGCAGCGGGGATCTCTACCTGCGCGTCACGGTGAAGCCGGACGGCCGCTTCGAGCGCAAGGGCGACGATCTCTACGTGGACCTGCCGGTGCCGGCCCCCGACGCGGCGCTGGGAACGGAGGTATCGGTTCCGACCCTGAAGGGCCAGGTCTCGATGAAGATCCCGCCCGAGACGTCGAGCGGCCGAACCTTCAGACTTCCCGGTTACGGGATGCCGCGCCTCAAGGGCGGCAGCGCGGGCGACCAGTACGTGCGGGTGCAGGTCACCGTCGGCAGCGGGCTCACGGCGCGCGAGAAAGGGCTCTACGAAGAGTTGAGAAAGATCAGAACGGAGATGAAGCAATGAGGTTCGATAAATTCACCGTCAAGGCCCAGGAGGCCGTGCAGGCGGCCCAGTCCCTGGCCGACCAGCACAGCCACCAGGTCATCGAGCCCGAACACCTCCTGCTGGCCCTGCTTCAGCAGCAGGAGGGGGTGGTCGGGCCGCTGCTCGGCAAGCTTGGCACGCGGCCCGAGGCCATCGCCCGCCAGGTCGAGAGCGAGCTGGACCGGCTGCCCAAGGTCCGGGGCGGGGGCAAGCAGTACGCATCCGAGCGGCTCGAAGGCGTGCTCAATCGCGCGTGGGAAGAAGCCCAGCGCCTCAAGGACGAGTACTGCTCGACCGAGCACCTGCTCATCGCGATCGCTCAGGAGAAAGCCGGCGCCGCCGGCCGCATCCTCGGCGCCGGCGGGGTGACGCCCGAGGCGATCTACCGGGCTCTCGTCGACGTCCGCGGCAGCCAGCGGGTGACCGACGCCAACCCCGAGGAGAAGTACCAGGCCCTGCAGCGCTACTCCAAAGACCTCACGGAGCTGGCGCGCAAGGGCAAGCTCGATCCCGTGATCGGGCGGGACGAGGAGATCCGGCGCGTGGTGCAGGTGCTCTCGCGCCGGACCAAGAACAATCCCGTCCTGATCGGCGAGCCCGGCGTGGGGAAGACCGCCATCGTCGAGGGCCTGGCCCAGCGCATCGTCTCGGGCGACGTTCCCGAGGGGCTCAAGAACAAGCGGCTGGTAGCCCTCGATATCGGCGCCATGGTGGCCGGCTCCAAATACCGCGGCGAGTTCGAGGACCGCCTCAAGGCGGTGCTGCGCGAGATCACCGAGAGCGGCGGCGAGATCATCTGCTTCATCGACGAGCTCCACACGCTGGTCGGCGCCGGCGCCGCCGAGGGCGCGGTGGACGCGGCCAACATGCTCAAGCCCGCGCTGGCGCGGGGGGAGCTACGCTGCGTGGGTGCCACGACGCTCGACGAGTACCGCAAGCACGTCGAGAAGGATCCGGCGCTCGAGCGGCGCTTCCAGCCCGTCATGGTGCGCGAGCCCTCGGTGGAGGATACGATCGCCATCCTGCGCGGGCTCAAGGAGAAGTACGAGGTTCATCACAAGGTGAAGATCAAGGACGCGGCGCTGGTGGCGGCGGCCGTGCTCTCGCACCGCTACATCTCGGACCGCTTCCTCCCCGACAAAGCCATCGACCTGATCGACGAGGCAGCCTCGCGGCTCCGCATCGAGATCGACTCGATGCCGCACGAGATCGACGAGATCGAGCGGCGGATCATGCAGCTGGGGATCGAGCGCGTCTCGGTCGCCCGCGAGTCCGACTCGGTTTCCCAGGACCGGCTTGCGCGGCTCGACGCCGAGCTGGCCGAGCTCAAGGAGAAGTCGGCGGGGCTCAAGAGCCAGTGGCAGGCCGAGAAGGCCGCCATCATGGCCATCGGCAAGATCAAGGAGGACGCGGAGGCGGCGCGCGCGACCATGGCGGACGCGGAGCGGCGCGGCGACCTCCAGAAGGCCGCCGAGCTGCGCTACGGCACCCTGCTCGATCTGGACAAGAAGCTCGAGGCTGAGAACGCGCGGCTCGCGGCGCTGCAGAAGAACGGGAAGATGCTCAAGGAAGAGGTGGACGAGGAAGACGTCGCCGAGACCGTGGCCAAGTGGACCGGCATCCCCGTGACCCGGCTCATGGAGGCCGAAGTCCAGAAGCTCGTCAAGATGGAGGACCGCCTCGCGCAGCGCGTGGTGGGTCAGCAGGAAGCGATCATCGCCGTCTCGAACGCGGTGCGCCGGGCCCGGTCGGGGCTGTCGGATCCGAACCGGCCCATTGGCTCCTTCCTCTTCCTGGGTCCCACCGGCGTCGGCAAGACCGAGCTGGCGCGGGCGCTCGCCGAGTTTCTGTTCGACGACGAGCGCGCCATGATCCGCATCGACATGTCCGAGTACATGGAGAAGCACACCGTGGCGCGGTTGATCGGGGCCCCGCCCGGGTACGTCGGGTATGAAGAGGGCGGGCAGCTGACGGAGGCCGTGAGGCGGCGGCCGTACTCGGTCCTGCTCTTCGATGAGATCGAGAAGGCCCACGGCGACGTGTTCAACGTGCTGCTGCAGCTGCTCGACGACGGCCGGCTCACCGACGGCCAGGGGCGCACGGTGGACTTCCGCAATACCGTGGTCATCATGACCTCGAACCTGGGGAGTCATTACTTCCGCGAGGAGGCGCAGTCCGACCGCACCCGGCAGCTCGTGCTCGAGACCGTGCGGCAGACGCTGAGGCCCGAGTTCCTGAACCGCATTGACGAGATCGTGATCTTCAAGCCGCTCGGGCGCGAAGAGATCGCCGCGATCGTGGAAATTCAGGCGCGCCACCTGATGCGGCGCCTCGCGGACAAGCGCATCACGCTGGAGCTCACCCCCGCGGCCAAGGAGCTCCTGGCGCGTGAGGGCTATGACCCCGTCTACGGCGCGCGGCCGCTCAAGCGCACCATCCAGCGGATGATCCAGGACCCGCTGGCCCTCCGGCTGCTCAATGGCGAGTTCGTCGAGGGCGACACGGTTGTCGCCGACGGCCGCAAGGGCGAGATCGCCTTCCGCAAGACCGTCGAGGCCAAGCCAGTATAGCGTCCGGGTGAGGCCGGGGGGCCGCTCTCTCGGAACACGCTGAGTTGTTGCCCCATGCGGCGACTCGTCACGGGCCACGAAACGGTGGTTCGCTGCCACACCGATTCGCAGAAGCCACGGTTCCGATGAGAGCGGCCCCGGCCTCGCCCGCGCCACCTAGCCGCACGGGGCCGCCCGCGGCACCACCCACCCGCCGCGGCATTCTCGTTCATGGGTAATCCGGCTGGGAGAAAGCGTAGGGAATCGCTGTGCCCGTTCTTGCCATCTCAAGGGCCAGCGGGTAGGCTGGGCGGAACGTCTTCCCACAAGGAGCCTCAGTGACGGCGCGAGTTCGCAGGCTGCACTACGGTTGGATCGTCCTCGGCGCCGTCGTCCTCATCATGCTGGCCGGCTCCGGCCTGCGGGCCATGTTCGGCGTCTTCATCAAGCCGATGGAGGCGGAGTTCGGCTGGGACCGCGCCTCGCTCTCCGGCGCTGCGGCGCTCTCCCTGCTGCTGCTGGGCGCCGCCGGCCCCCTGTGGGGCTGGCTCGCCGACCGCTGGGGCCCGCGCCGGGTCATCCTGCTCTCGTGCATCATCCTCGGGATCGGCACGCTGCTCTCGAGCCGCATCCACTATCTCTGGCAGATCTACATCACGGCCGGCATTCTGATGGCCTTCGGTTCGGGCGGCCTGACGATGTCCACGGGCGCCACCGTCGCCGCGCGCTGGTTCGAGTCGCGTCGCGGGCTGGTTCTCGGGATCCTGGGCGGCGCCATGTCGGCCGGCCAGCTCGTCATCGTCCCGCTGGCCGTCTGGCTCACGCTCCACTACGGCTGGCGGCAGTCCTTCCTCACGTTGGGCGCGCTGCTGCTGGTGACCGGTTTACCCCTTGTTCTCTGGCTCGTCCGCAACGATCCGGCCGACAAGGGACTACAGGCATACGGCGCGGGTCGGGGCGTGCCCTCGGCCGGAATGACGGCGATGCCGTCGGATCGGCGCGTCTCCGTCGGTGAGGCCATGCAGGTGCCGGCCTTCTGGCTCCTGGCGGGCACCTTCTTCATCTGCGGCTACACCTCCAACGGCCTGGTGCTGACCCACCTGATTCCGCACGCCGCCGAGCACGGCTTCTCGGAGATGCACGCGGCCCAGGCGTTGGGAATCATGGGGGCCATGAATATCCTGGGCACGGTGGCCTCGGGCTGGATCTGCGACCGCTTCGGCCGGAAGGGACCGCTGGCCTTCTACTATGGCGTGCGCGGCCTGTCGCTCCTCTTTCTGCTCTACGTCTGGAACGTGCCCTCTCTTCACATCTTCGCCGCCATCTTCGGCCTCAACTACATCTCGACGGTGCCGCCGACGACGACGCTCACGGCGAACATCTTCGGCCGCTATTCGGTGGGCTCGCTCTCGGGCTGGATCTTTTTCTCGCACCAGGTGGGCGCCGCGCTGGGCGCGGCCATCGGCGGATGGGTATTCCAGACGACGGGCTCCTACTCGTGGGCCTTCATCTCGGCCGC
>JBKPCB010000003.1:0-5327 GCA_046727155.1 Candidatus Methylomirabilota bacterium
TGCCGATCGCCCCGGCGCGTCGTCGGCCACTCGAGCCCGCATTCCACCACGACGATGGTCCCGCCGGGCTCGAGACACTCGCGCAGGAAGCGCTCGTAGGCCGCGCCCAGCGTCCGCCGCTTGAGCCGGAAGTAGCTCATCTGCTGGACCATCAACCGATCCTGCACGGGATCGTGCATGTGATGAAGCTCGAGATCAGGGTTCCGTCGCAGGACGGTCTCGGCATGGGCCTCCGCCCAGCGCATCTCTTCCCGCGGCTCGTCCGGCGGAATGCCGGAGCGCGCGACCGGCACCAGAAACGTCTGGGGCAGCCACGGAATGCCGAGAGCGGCCCAGAGATGGACGGCGGCGCCATTGGACGACCCCACCGCGACGGCGGGATACTGCTTTCGCGGATACAGGCCCGCCATGAAGGTCGCGACCTCCTCGCCGCTCACGGCCGCAAGCTTCCGCGGCGAGACCGCCTCCATCCACCCGCTCCAGATATAGACCTGCTCCTCGAGCGCCTTTGGCAAGCGGTTGACCACCGACGCCACCAGCTTCATGAGCGGTGCTCTCGATCGGGGCATTGCGCCGAGGAGCGGGAGGTCCTCGCCCCGCAGATACCCGGCGAGGGCGCGGAGCATGCCGGTGGCGGAATCGAAATCGGCCAGGTAGTCGACGTGTTCGGCCATCGGGCGCTCAGAGGTGCAAGAAGGGGCGCATGGCGGTGACGAATTCTTTCGGGGCAGTGTAATTGATCGTGTGTCCAAGGCCGGGGAGGACCCGCAGCTCGCCCCTCGGGAGTCGGCGGACCACCTCTTCCGCCCACCGCTGGGGAACGAGCGGATCCTTACCGCCCCGGACGACGAGGGTCGGGGCCGTGATGCCCGGCAGCTTGTCCTCGATGCGATCCTCGATCGCCATTCGTATGGTCGCGAGGATCCTCCGCAGCCCCGCCTTCACGTAGTCGACGATGGTGATCCAGCTTAGCCCCGGGGCCTCCGATGGCGAGTTCCGGATCAGGAGGACGAGCTGTTGCCGCACCGTCCGGGCGGCCGGGTCCACCGTCGGCCCCTGAAACACCAATCGGTCCACACGATTGGCATGCCGCAGGGCGAACTCCGCCAGGACCTGACAGCCGAACGAATTGGCGACCAGGTGCGCGGACGGGAATCGCATGGCGTCCATCCAGGCCGCCAAGGCATCGGCGAGCCCCGCCAGGTCGAGGATTGCTTGGGGCTTGACGCTGTCGCCGTAGCCGGGCAGATCGATCGCGTAGACAGGGCAGAGCGGGGCGAGCTCGAGAGCCGTCGGCACCATATAGCGACCCGAGATGGTCATCCCATGCACGAGCACGACCGGCTTCCCGCGCGCCCCGTCGCCGCCGACTCGCGCGTGCATTCGACCGGCGGCGGTGTCCGTCCACACACGCCTGAGCTCCATGCGCTCCCCGGATCCGGTGAGTCTAGTTGACGCCGAGCGCCTTGAGATGCCTCCGCGCGGTCTCGGCGAGCTCGGGCTCGACCTGGCTCGAGGCCAGCACCTTCTTGTAGACGATCACGGCGGACTCCGTCTGCTTGAGCGAGGTGAAGGCCTGGCCGGCGCCGAGAAGCGCGCGACGCGCCCAGGGCGAATCCGGCGCGGCATAGGCCGCCGTCATGTACATCTCGACGGCGTCCTGCTGCCGCCCCGCGACCCTGAGGCCCTCGCCGAGCTGGTAGGCGGCCTGGGCGGCCACGCGCGTGTCCCCGTTGCTGAGCGCGCGCTCGAGGAAGCCGCGCGCCTCGTTCCACTTCCCTTCGGTCTGGAGCACCCGCCCCTCGCCCAGCAGCGCCGAGGGCGTCTCCTTCGCCGACGGGAATTCCCGCGCGAAGCGCTTGTAGATCTCCAGGGCCCCGGGCCGATCGCCCGTCGCCTCCTGCGCTTCGGCCAGCAGGACCATGGCCCGCGGCAGGCGCGGGTCGCCCGGCGAGGTGTTGACGAAGGCCTCGAGGTCCTTCCGCGCTTCGGCCGCCGCGCCCGTGCGCAGCAGCGCTTCGTCGTACTCCAGCCGGCCCTCGACGCTTCCCGGATTGCCCGGGTAGCGCTGGGCCAGCTTGACGTACATCTCGCGGGCCAGCGGCCACTGATCCCCGCGTCCGGCCCCGGCGGCCAGGCTCGCGAGCGCGATCGGCCCGGCGTCGTGGTTGGGGAATTGGTCGACGAGCCGGAGCGTGAGCGTGCGCGCGTCGCTCCAGCGGCGCTCTTCGACGGCGACAACCTCCATGCCGTGCAGCACGAACGGCGTCACATGGGGATCGCTCGGGCGCGCGAGCAGTCCCGTGGCAAATTGCTTGAACTCGGCGAACTTACCCTGGTTGAAGTTCACCGCGGCCAGCCCGTACTCGGCCGCCACCGCCGCCGAGCCCGTCGCGGCATCGCGCGCCTCGGCATACTGGCGCGCGGCCTCGTCCCACTGCGCGCGCGCGAAGGCGACATTGCCCAGTCCCAGGTGGGCGAGCGCGTCGTCCCCCTGGCCCAGCGCGGCGCGAAAGTCGCCGCGGGCGTCATTGGCGTCGCCGGCGGCCAGCCGCGCCATGCCGCGCGCCAGCCGCATCCGGCCGAGATAGGGCGAGGCGGAGCCGCGTGAGGTGAGGCGCCCGAGATCCGACACCACCTCCTTGCCCTGTCCGGCGCGGATGGCGAGAATGGCGCGGTTGAGCGCCGCGACGGGCGCGTGCTCGCTCTGAGGATACTTGGCCAGCACGTGCTCGAGCAGCTCCCTCGCCCCCGCCGCATCGCCCGCGCGCGCGGCCAGCTCGGCGGCGAGGATCAGGGCGGCGGCGGCATTGGGGTCAGCCGCGGCGGAGCGGCCAAACGTCGTCCACCTCTGCCGCGCGGCGGCCGGCCGGCCGCGGCGCAGCTCGGCCCAGCCCAGCGCCAGGCCGACCTGGGGCGCTTGAGGGTGGCCGGGCAGGTCGATGAGGAACCAGCTGTAGTAGCCGGCGGCCTGCTCGTAATCACCGGACCAGTAGGCGGCCTCCCCCGCCAGCAGGAGCGCGGCCGCGCGCAACTCGGCCGTGAGCGGGCCGGCGAGCAGCTTCTGGGCGGAGGTCTTCGCCTGGGCGAAGTCGCGCGCGTCGAAGTCCATCTGGGCCAGCCTGAGCGCGGCATAGGACGCCAGAGCCGCGGCACCCGGCGCGCTGCGCACGAGCTCGAAGCGGTCGCGGGCTTCCCCTGGCTGTCCGGCGCGCCGCGCCGCTTCGGCGCTCAGCAGCAGCACGTAGGCGCGGGTCGCAGGCTGGAGCGAGCGCGCCAGGAGGTCGTCGTTGACCTGCCCCGCCTGCTCGGGGCGCGCCTTCTCGGTGGCCCAGCGGCTCATCGCGATCCGCGTGGCCTGGCTCAGCGCCCCCGTTCGGTCGGCGGCATTCAGCCGCGCCCATTCTTCGCGCGCCGCCGCGAAGTCGTCGAGGTCGAGCAGCGCCAGCACGAGCCCCACCCGCCCCCAGAGGGCCTCGCGCGAGGCCGGATAGGCCGAGAGGAAGGCGCGGTAGGTCTTGGTGGACTCGAGCGGCTGGCCGGCGGCATGGCTCCACCACGCGAGCCTGAGCAGGCCGGTGTCGATCTGCAGCTGGGGCCCGCTGGCCGTGAAGGTGGTGAGCCGCGCGACGGCGCCCTTGTAATCGCCGAGCCGTCCCAGCGTCTCGCCCAGCCAGAAAGACGCCTCGTTGGCCACGGGGCGCGGGACGCTCTGGCCGAGCAGCGCCGTCCACTCATCGCGCGCCTCGCCGTAGCGTTTGAGGCCGTACAGCGCCATGGCGTGGCCGTGGCGGGCGTGCGGGATGAGCGCCGGCGGGGCACCGGCCTTGAGGAGGGTGTCGAAATAGCCCAGGGCGCGCTGCGGATTATTGAACTCCAGCGCGAGCCAGCCCAGCTCGTGGGTCGCGAAGTAGCCGAATTCGCCACGTGGATCGTCCTGGGCGACCAGCGCCAGGACGCGCTCGACCTCGTTCGAGCGGCTGAGCCGGAGCAAGGTCTCTCCCAGCCAGTAGCGCGCCTCCCGGGTCACCGCCCGGTCGCTCGAGCTCTGCACCGCCTTCTCGAGAGCCTCGCGCGCCTCCTCGAGCTCGCCCCGCTGGTAGCGGGCACGCCCGCACTCCACCAGCTCCGAGGCCACGCCGAAGACGGTGCCGATGGGATTGCAGGCGAGGATGCGCGGCGGCGGCAACGGCGCCACGGGACGCGTGGCGAGATCGTTCAGCATCCGCGGCGCCGGCAGCTCGGGCAACGGCTCGGGTGCGGGGGGCAGTGCCACGGCGGGGAGCGGCACCGGCGGCTTGTCGAGCGGCGGCGAGGCCAGTGGCATCAGCGCGGCGAGATCGGGCGGCGGCAGCTTGAGTGTGATCTCGGACGAAGCCGGCGCCGCGATGGCGAGGAGCGCGATCCCAAGGGCAAAAGCGCGCTGTCTCATTGCTTGGCTCCCGACGCTTGCTTCTTGGGCTTGGGCGCCGGTTTGGCCTCGGCTGCGGGCTTGAGCTTGGCCTGGACGGCAGCCAGCCGCTGTTTCGCCCAGGACTGAAGCGTCTTGTCGGGGCTCTTCGCGGCCACCTCGTCATAGTACTTGGCGGCCTTGGTCCACTGCCGCTGCTCTTCCAGGGCGAGCCCGCTGCCCGCCAGGGCGCGGAAGCGCAGTGCCGAATCGAGCGCCGGCAAGTCTACGGCCGACTCGAAAGCCTGCAGGGCCGGTGAGTAGCGCCCCTGCTTGAGCTCGCTTTCCCCGAGCAGCACCAGCGCCTCACCCCGCACTGCCTCTTCCGGGCTCCGGCTGGCGGCGCGGAACAGCATGGCGGCGTCCTTGAATTTGTTTTTGGCGAAGGCGGCCTGGCCCAAGTCGAAGGAGGCGCGGCCGGCGAGCGGAGAATCGGGGAATTCTCTGCGCAGGCGCGCCCAGGCCTGGTCGGCATCCCGCGGCCGGCCGATCCGCGCGGCGATCACGCCGGCATCGTAGAGCCCTTCGGCCGTTGGCGGCGACAGAGCGGTGAGTTTCTTGTACTCCTCGGTGAGCTCGGCTTTGCGCCCCTGCTTGAGGAGCGAGTCCACCACGACGCGGCGGCCGGGAGCCGCTAGCTCGTGGCCGGGATAGGCCGCGACGAAGGCGCGCAGCTCGGCCACGCCCTCATCCGTGTGGCCCCCGGCGATGAGCGCCTGACCCAGGATATAGCGCGCGTCGGGCAGCAGCCGGTGCTCGGGATAGCGCGCCGGGAAGCCGCGCAGCAGCTCGATGGCGTCGTCGGGCCGCTTGAGCTCGACCAGCGTGCGCGCGAGGTAGAAAGTGGCCGAGCCGGCGACGGCGTGCTGGGGATATG
>JBKPCB010000004.1:0-20362 GCA_046727155.1 Candidatus Methylomirabilota bacterium
CGGCGGAAGTTCGGCGCGAAGCCGTACTCGTAGAGCGAGATCTGCGCGAACTCGGCCGAGGCGGCGCAGCCCGCGCCAATCAGCAGATCGAGCCCGAAGCCGCCGGTGGAGCAGGCGATGAGCTTGAGATCGCGCATGCCGCGGCGGATTATCTCCCGGATGAGCGCGGTGGGCGTGGCGAGCAGCGGGCCGCCGCCAACGCCGAGGCTCATGCCGGCGCGGAAATAAGCTGCGGCCTCCGGGAGCGAGACGACCTTTCCGCTCATGGCCCGATCATACCTCGATGTCCATCATACTTCGGTCGAAGTCTCCCTCGTCAGGATGTGGGAGGCGTGGTGGTGGACCAGCCGCCAATCGCCCGCCTGACGCTCGAAGACATTGGTTGCCAGCACCGAGGTGACGGATACGGTGCCGCGGGCTTCGGAGAGAATGTTCTCGGTGCAGGTCACCCAGGCCTGATTGCCGTCCACCCGGGCCGTGACGTCCGACAGGCTGAAGCGCATCTCGCGGCTGTCCTTGAAGAGCGCCTCCCAGGACTGGCGCACGGCCTCCCAGCCTGAGAGGAGGCCCCAGCCCGGGTGAATGCAGCGGACGTAGTCCGTGTGAGCCCAGATCACGTCCATCTCCGTCAGATCCAGGTTCTCGAAGGCGCGGTAGAAGCGCGCGTTGGCTTCTTCGACCTCGGCCGTCTCGTCGTCCGGCGTCATCTCGGGCATCGAATCACCAGCGAGTCCCCGTCGCGCTCGACCGGGAGGGACTCGAGCCTCGCCCCGGGGCAGGGACCCTCGACGCAGACGCCGGTGTCGGGACCGAATACCGCGCCGTGGGTGGCGCAGATGAGGTGGAGGCCGTCCTCGGTGAAGAAATCGTTGGGCCACAGATCCAGCGGCGTGCCGGCGTGCGGGCACCGGTTGACGTAGGCGTAGTGCCGGCCTTGATGGTTGACGAGGAATCCATGCAGCGCTTTGCCGTTCCGCTGGAGCTGGAACTTGGCCGTCTGGCCTGGCTCGAGCGCATCGGCGGCGCACCGCCAGGTGGTCGCGTCGGACTGGCCTTCCACCCTCTGGTTCTATCAAATCGCCCGCTCATCGGCAATGACACCACCCCTCACCCCGACCCTCTCCCCGTCGAGGGGGGCAGGATCAAGGTGATGGGGAAGTGCATGGTAGGATGAGCCGGTTATGGCGGCTCAAGACATCGCAGTCGAGGCGCGCGACCTCACCAAGACTTTCCGCGCGGGCTGGTTCCAGCGGCGCCGGACCGAGGCCCTGCGGGGCGCGAGCCTCGAGGTCCCACGCGGCGCCATCTTCGGCCTGCTCGGGCCGAACGGGGCCGGAAAGACCACCCTGCTCTCGATCCTGGCGACCCTGCTCCTGCCCGACAGCGGTTCGGCCAGCATCCTGGGTCACGATGTCGTCCGCGAAGCCTTCGCGATCCGCCGCCGGCTCAATATGGCGAGCGGCAATGCCTCCTTCGTCTGGAGCCTGCGGCCCGCCGAAGTCCTGACCTTCTACGGCCGGCTGTATGGCTTGAGCGGCCGGCGGCTCGCAGCGCGCGTGAGCGAGCTGATCGAGCGCTTCGAGCTCGGATCGCACCGCAAAACCGAGTACAACGAGCTGTCGACCGGCCTCAAGCAGCGGCTCGCCCTGGCCAAAGCGCTGCTCAATGACCCCGAGGTGCTCTTCCTCGACGAGCCCACGCTGGGGCTGGACCCGGACGTGTCCATCCGCATCCGCGCGCACATCGCCGCGTTGCGCCGGGAGCGGGGCACGACGATCATTCTCACGACGCACTATATGCGCGAGGCCGAGCAGCTCTGCGACACCATCGCCTTCATCAAATCCGGGCGGATTCTCGCTCAGGGCACCGCGGACGAGCTCAAGCGGCAGATCCGGATCGGCGAGGTGATCGTCCTTCGGCTCGATCCCCCGGTGGTCCAGGGACTGGCCGAGCGGAACGGCGTCCTGGCGCTGCACACGCGGGGCGACCGCATCGAGTGCACGGTGGACGCGGCGGAGAAGCGGCTGCCCGAGATCCTGCGCTGGCTGCACGAGCAGGGGGTGCTGGTGCGGGACTGCCAGGTGACCGAGCCGGAGCTCGAGGAGGTCTTCGTTGAGCTCGCGCGCTGAGAGCCTGCCGCCCGAATCGCTGGCCACCGAGTGGGTGAGGCTCTGGGCCTTCGCGGCCCGCAATCTCATCATGGCCCGGCGAAACGTCTTCTTCGTCTTCGAGCTGACGTTCTGGCCGGGCGTCGCCATGCTTTCGCACGGCCTGCTCACGCGCTTTCTCGCGCTGACGCCCGAGATGACCGCCTTCATCCTGGTCGGGACGGTAGCGCTCTCGTCGGTGCAGGTTTGCCAGCTCGACGTGGCCTATGCCGTGCTGTTCGACATCTGGTCGAAATCCATGAAGCACCAGTTCCTGACGCCGGTGCGGATCCGCCATCTGGCGTTGGGCTCGTGGCTGGTGGGCGTCGCGCGCGGGATCATCGTCTTCAGCCTGATGGCGGCCATCGGCACCTGGGCCTTCGGCTTCAACTTCATCGGCGGCGGCCCGCTGCCCCTGGCGCTGTTCCTGCTGGGCTGCTTCCTCACGGCGCTCGTGATCGGGCTTCTCGTCTGCACGCTGGTCCTGCTCTTCGGCACGCGCGCCGAGACCTCCGCATGGGCCGCGGTGAACTTCATCGTGATGCTCTCGGGCATCTACTACCCGATCTCGGTGCTGCCGGGCTGGGTGGCCACGATCTCGGCCGGGATCCCGCTGACCTACTTCCTCGACGCCATGCGGGAGGGCTACGGCTTCAAGTCCCAGTTCGCCCATCCCTTCCTGACCGGCTTCGCGCTCGTGGGGCTCTACGTGGTGCTGGCCCACTGGGCGCTGTCCGCGGCAATCACGCGCGCCCGCCGCACCGGCCTTCTCCTCAAACTTTCGGAGTGACCCATGGCCAAAACCGCCGCCAAGATGTCGAGCATCCGGCTGCACATCGAGCGCCCGCCCCGGGACTTCGTGGAGGGCCTCAAGAAGCTGTCTCCGACTGCGCTGGCCGACATGCTCAGGCTCGAGTCGGTGATGCGCCACGCGATCCGGCCGCTTTGGCCCGACATGCCCCGCATCGCCGGGCCGGCCTTCACCGTGCGCACGGCCAAGCACGACAACCTCATGCTCCACGCCGCCATCTACCGCGCCGAGCCGGGCGACGTGATCGTGGTCGAGGCGGGCGATGAGGAGATGGCGGTGGCCGGCGGCAATGTCTGCGCCGTGGCCCAGCGCCATGGGGTGGCCGGCTTCGTCATCGACGGCGTGATCCGCGACGTGGGCGAGGCCCGCGCCAACGGCTTTCCCATCTTCGCGCGCGGCGTGTCGCCCATCCCCGGCGCCAAGGACGGGCCGGGCGAGATCAACGGGACCATCACGTGCGGCGGCGCCACAGTGCATCCCGGCGACGTGATCGTGGCCGACGAAGAGGGCATCGTGGTGGTGCCGCGGGCGGAGGCGGGGGAGGTGCTCAAGAAGGCCCAGTCCAAGGCGGCGACCGATGCCGCGGAGAGCTTGGACGAGTGGGAGCGCAAGCACCGGGCGCGCGTCGAGAGCACCCTGCAGGCCAAAGGGTACGTGCCCTAGATGGACTGGAGCCTGCCGGCGGTTCTGCTCGGACTGCTGTTCGGCATCCAGCACGTCACCGACCCCGACCACGTGCTGGTCGTCGCCACCATCGTAAGCCGCACCCGGCGTTTCGGCGCGGGGGCATTGATCGGTGCCTTCTGGGGGCTCGGCCATAGCGTGACCATCACCGCGGTAGGCCTGGCCATCATCGGGCTGAACGTGACGATTCCTCACGTCGTGGGGCTGTCGATGGAGCTGGCGGTGGCGTTGATGCTCATGGCCCTCGGCGCAGCCCGCATCGCCTGGGTATTCCGTGGCTCCGATCCGGTGCCGGTCGCCCATCTCACCGAGCCGCATCGTCACGAGGAGGCGTCGGGCTTCCACAGCCATGAGCATGCCCACGGTGGCAGCACCCACCGCCATCCACACGTTCATCCGCCGCGCGGGCTGATGCTCGCTCTTCAAACCGTCGGGCCGGCGCAGGCCTTCCGCTCGCTCTGCGTGGGGATTGTACACGGCCTGGCCGGCAGCGCGGCGGTAGCCCTGTTGGCGCTGACGACTATCCGCAGCGCCTGGGGCGCAATCAGCTATCTGTTGCTCTTCGGCGCGGGAACGATGGCGGGCATGACGGCCATCACCGCGCTACTCTCGCTGCCCTTCACCGCGCGCATCCCGCTGCTCGAGCGCTGGCGCCGGGGATTCGCGCTCGGCACCGGCGCGCTGTCACTGGCCTTCGGCCTTTACCTCGCCTTCGACATCGGCTTCGTCCAGGGTCTGCTCCCCTCACCTTGACCCTCTCTCCGCAAGGGGAGAGGACCGCGCCTGGCGCTTGCCCGAAGTCCGAGACGGGGGAATCCTTGAGGCAAGGAGACGATCATGCGCCAAGCCATTACGATTGCCGCGGTCATCGGGCTGCTGGTAGGAGGGTTGGGGGGATATGGCTGGTGGGGGACTTCCGCCCGGAAGGCGGCATCCGACCTCCAGGCTTCGCAGCAGCGGACTGCGGCACTGGAACGGGAGCTGGACAAGACGCAAGCCCAGATGCGGTCGGTGGAGGGCGAGCTGCAGGCGACCACCGCCAGGCTCAAGGACCTGGAGCAGCACCTGGCCTCGGAAGAGGAGCGCCGCTCGCGGCTCGAGGGCATGCTGAGCCACGGGAAGAAGTAGTGGGGTCAGGTCTTGAATTCACACATTTCTTTCCCAACCGTCACCGCCTCAACGTTACCCTCTTGAAGGGTGACGCTTTTTGGCAAGAAATGTCGTATTTCAAGACCTGACCCCAGGCCGTACGTCGGCGGCGACGCGCTCGAGCACCTCGAGCATCTCCGGCACCGTGGGCACGGAGAAGTCGAAGACGAAGTGCTCGACGCCGGCCGCCACATAGGCGCAGCAATCCTCGGCGATCTGCGCCGCCGAGCCGGTGAGCGGTGGCCGGTCCTTCGGGGCCGCGCGGTCGAACTTCACCGGACCCTTGAAGGTGATGGTGATGCCGCGCGGGTCGCGTCCGGACGCGGCCGCCAGACCGCGCAGCCGGAGGACGGCCTCGGCCATCTGGGGCGGATGGAGTGTCACCGGCGGGCGGAGGCCGAGCGGGTGCCAGCCGTCGGCGATGGCCACGACGCGCTGGAGGGCAGCATCGGTGTGTCCCCCGATCCAGATCGGGATGTGCGGCCGCTGCGCCGGCTGCGGCTTGACGCCCCCGGCCTCATCGATGCGCCAGAAGCGCCCTTTGAAGTCCACGCGCGGTTTGGTCCAGATCTCCTTCATGATCCGCAGGCTCTCCGTAGTCCGCGCCGCGCGCTCCTCGAACGGCACGCCCACGGCTTCGAACTCCTCACGCCACCAGCCGATCCCCGCGCCGAGGATGATGCGCCCACCCGACAGATAGTCGGCCGTCGCCAGGGCCCGGGCCATGTGGACGGGGTTGCGGTAAGGGATGACCAGGACGCTGGTCCCGACTCGGATGCGCTGGGTGATCGTGGCGAGCCAGGTGATCGCGGTGAGCGATTCGAGCCAGGGCTCGTCGGGCCCCAGCGGAAAGGCGCCGGAGGCCGAGTAGGGATAGGCCGTGGTCGCCTTGACCGGGATCAGCATCCGGTCGGTGACGAAGATGGAGTCGTAGCCGAGGGCCTCGGCCCGGCGCGCGAGGCCACCGATGGCCTCGCGGTCGGCCAGCGCGCCGCGCCCCTGAAGCGAGAAGCCGAATTGAGCGGTCATCCCTTGAGTCCTCCCGTCCCCCAGCCCGCGATCAGATGGCGCTGCACGGCCATGAAGAAGGCGAGCGCGGGGATCGTGATGAGCATGCCGGCCGCCATGACGAGCCCCCAGTCCACGACGGCGGCGGAGAAGAGGTCCTGGACGCCCACCGGGAGCGTCTTGAGCTCGTCGGAGATGATCAGGATGCGCGTGAAGATGTAATCGTTCCAGGCCAGGGTAAAGGTAAAGATCGAGGTGGCGATGAGACCCGGCAGGGCCAGCGGAGCGACGATATAGATGAGGGCTCGCAGGCGCCCCGCGCCGTCTACCAGGGCCGCTTCCTCGAGGTCGAGCGGGATGGACTGGAAAAAAGCCCGGAGCAGCCAGAGAGAGAACGGCAGGCAGAAGGAGGAATAGGAGAGGACCAGCGCGGTATGAGTGTCGACGATCCCGGCCCGGCGCGCGAGGATGTAGATGGGCACGACGATCATGATCGGCGCGAACATGTACGTGCAGAGGATGAGGCGGGCGATGCTCTCCCGGCCGGGGAAGGGAAAACGGGTCAGGCTGTATGCTCCGGCCGCGCCGACCGCCATGGTCAGAAGCACGGTGAGACACGCCACGGTCATGCTGTTCAGGAAGTACGAGACAAAGGCCGTCTGGTTCAGCAGCCGGGCGAAGTTTTCCAATGTGGGCGCCGCCGGAATCAAAGTCGGCGGCGTCGCGAGCACCTCGCGCGGCGGCTTCAGCGAGGTCGAGAGCATCCAGAGCAGGGGGAGCAGCGCCTGGGCGGCCAGCCCGATGATGCCCACGTAGAGAAGCGCACGACCGAGCCCGGCAGAGAGTCGCTTCACACCGCCTCCTCCTCGCGCCAGAAGAACCCGAAGTACACGAGCGTCGCCGCCATCAGCATGAGGAACATGACGACCGAGAGCGCGGCGCCGAAGCCCGCCTGATAGTACGTGAAGGTGCGCATGTAGGTGTAGATCGGCAGCGTCCTGATCTCGGCGCCCGCGCCCGCCCCTTCGCCCCACAGCCAGACGGTGTCGAACTTGGTGAACATCCAGATCCCCCGCAACAGAATGACGACGAACATCACGGCCCGCAGCTGGGGCAAGGTGATGAACCGGAATCGCGCCCAGGCCGAGGCGCCGTCCACGCGCGCGGCCTCGTAGAGCTCGAGTGGAATGGTTTGCAGCCGCGCCAGCACACCCAGCGTGACGAAGGGCGTGAACTGCCAGACGCTCATGGCGATGAGCGACGTCATGATGTGGTCGACGCCGAGCCATACGATAGGCTGCCGGACGAGGCCCCAGGCCACGAGGGTGTAGTCTACGAGGCCGAAGGTTTCGTTGAGCAGCCAGCGCCAGACGATCACGGCGACGATGGTCGGGATCATGTAGGGGAACAGCACGAGGGCGCGCGCGGCGGTGCGCCCGCGGAACGGGTGGTGGAGGAGCAGGGCCGAGATCACGCCCAGGACAAGCTGGAGCGCGGTGGAACTGGCCGCGTAGACGATCCCTTTCCAGAGGCTGTCCCAGAACTCGGGATCCCCGACGAGCCGGTCGTAATTGCCGAAGCCGACCCAGCGCTCGGCCGGGAAGAAAGAATGCTTGTCGAAGAAGGAGAGCCAGATCGCGTACGCGACGGGGTAGAGGATCAGCGCGCCGATCAGGACGAGAGCGGGCAGAATTCCGAGCAGCCCGAGGAGGGCGGGGGACAGCCGGCGGCGCGGCCGCGCCAGGACCCGGGGGGCGCCGGGCGCGGCCGCGTCGGCGAGGCTTCCCACCTTACTTCTTCAGATAGCCGGTCTGGACCAGCAGCTCCTCGACGCGCTTCTGGGCCTTGGCGGCGGCCTCGGCCGACGGCATGCCCTTGACCGCGTCGAAGACCATGTCCACGAGGATGCCAGAGCCCATGACCTCGAGCAGGTACGGCTTCTTCATGTCGTCCCAGTCGGTGACGAGCACCGGCTTGATCCAGTCGTTCTTGAAGTACTTCTCCTGCATGTCCACCCACGGGCGCCACTTGCTGATCATGGCATTGTCGGCGTACTTGGGATTCTTGGTGGTGGACTTCTTGATGGACAAGAGATGGATGGGCACCGAGTGCAAGTACGGGACGTAGTTTTCGTCCTTGAAGAAGAACTTGAGGAAGTCCACGGCCTCGCCGCCGCCCTTGGCGTCCTTGAAGATCATCCAGGGCTCGCAGTCGAGCTGCGCCGCCGGCGACTTCCCCGAGGGCCCGACGACCTTGTCGGCCACGGCGAAGTGGTCGGGATCGGCGATTTCCTTGGGAGCGTACTTCTCGATATAGCCCACGCCGCGCCCGTACGCCTGGTAGAGCATCGCCGCCTTCTCGTTGGCAAGGTTGGCGAAGGTGTCGAGATAGCCGTGGCCCGTCCAGCCGGGCGGCAGCACGCGGTTGAGCTTCTTGTAGAACTCGAGCAGCTCGATGACGGGCTTCTCGGTGAGGGTCGGCCGGCCCTGGTCGTCGAACAGCCGGCCGCCGTTCGTCTTCAGCAGCTCGCCGACGCCGATATTGATGAACAGCGGCTGCCCCGTCATCGTCAGCCCGTAGCGGACGACCTGGCCGTCCTTGGTCTCCTTGAGCGCCTCGGCCGTCTGGATCAGCTCGTCCCAGGTCTTCGGCACCTTGAGTCCCTTCTTGGCGAGGAGATCCTTGCGATACACGAAGAGCGACGATGCGGGGGAGTGCCCGACACCGTACGTGCGGCCCTGCCAGCGGCAGAGGCCGCGGAAGGCGTCCACGATATTGTCCTTGCCGAGCGAATCCGCCAGGTCCTCCACCGGGCGCAGGAGCCCCTTGGCGGCGAAGGACACGCAGGTGATGGGCTGTCCGTGGGCGGCGTCGGGCGGCGCCCCGGCGGCGAGCGCAGCGGTGAGCTTCTTCTCGAGGTCGCCCCAGGCGAGCCCCTCGATCTTGATCGAGACATCCGGATGCGTCTTCTCGTACTCGGCGGCGATCTGGTTGAGCACCGCGAGCGTCTGAGGCTCCGTCTCGGTCTGCCAGAGGCGGATGACCTTCTTGTCGGCGGCGGACGCAGTGGACGCGAGAAGCAGCAAGACGGCGACGGCGGCGAGCAGGCGCGTGCTCATCATTGAGCCCTCCTTCGATTTGAGGCGGCCGGAAGTTTCTCACGATCCCCGCCCGTGGGCAAGGGCCGTGGCGCTCGTTGAGGTCAGGGAGTATCTTGACGGGAATCGGCGGGCGACCGCACTACAATGAGAGCAGGAGGGACCCCGGGTCGAAAGGCGGTGGCTGAGCATGGAAACGATTCTGATCGTGGACGACGAGGACGGCGTGCGGGCGATGGCCCAGGACGTGCTCACGATCAGGGGCTACACGATCCTGTCCACCGGCGATCCCCGCCATGCGCTGCGGATCGCGCGCGAGCACCCTGGGCCCATCGACCTGCTGCTCACCGATGTCGTGATGCCCCTCATGAATGGCGCCGAGCTGGCGGAGCGGTTCGTCGCGATCCGCCCGGACACGAAGGTGCTGTACATGTCGGGCTTCTCCGTGACCGGAATCGTGCCGAGAGGCGCACCGTTCGTCGCCAAGCCTTTCGATGTCGAGGAGCTGGCACGCCGGGTCCGGCAGCTCCTCGACCGGCGATCCCCCTTCTCACGTCCGCCCCATCCCTAGCCCTCGGGGTCAGGTCTTGAATTACGACAAAAGGTGACGGCAATTGCCGTCACAAAATGTTGCAATTCAAGACCTGACCCCTAGTCGCCGGTGGGAATGACCCCAGCACCCTCGATCATCAGCACCACGGTTCGCTCCGGCGCCCGAGTCCGATGCATCACGCCCTTGGGAACGGTGAAGCCCTGCCGCGGCGAAAGCTCGACCGTCCGGCCCTCCAGCTCGATCACGAAGCGCCCCTCGACCACGTAAAAGAACTCGTCCTCGCTGTCGTGCTTGTGCCAGTGGAACTCTCCCTGCAGGACACCAAGACGCACGACGCTGTCGTTCACCCGGCACAGCGTCTGGTTGTACCAGGGCTCCTTGCATGCGTCGATCAGCGCCTGGACGTTGACGATCTCGAGCGGCGCATAGCGCGCGTCCAGGTTGATCGAGTAGGGTGTTTGAGCCGCCATGGTTTCCTCCTTGGCGTCGGCTAGCGGCGCTTGACGAGGTAGAGATCCGACCAGCCGGCAGAGAAGCCCCGGCCCTTGAGCTCGGTGCCGCTGTCATTCAGCCGAAGTCGCCACGCTATCGCCGCACTCTCCGGGCCGGTAAGGATCGTGCCGTCGAGCGCATTCTGCTCGAAGATGGCGGTGAAGGGCAGGTCCTTGCCATGCTCCGGGAACCTGCCGCGAAGGAGAACCAGGCCCTCCACATCGCGACCAGAGACACGAGTGACGGTCAGGTATGCCTCACCCTTCGTGCCATCAGCGTCCCAGGCCCCGGCCCATTCTCCGCACAGGGGCTGAGGCTGGACGCAGGCGCCGGCGGGCTGGTTCACCGACCGCACCACACAACCCGCGACTGCCACCGTCAGCAGCAGCGCGACTGCGGTCCAGCGACTGGCCACGGCCGCGCGGGGCGCTACCGGTTCAGGAACTTGAGGACGGTCTTGGCGATGCCGTCGGGATCGAGGCCGTGCTTGGCGTACAGGCCCTTGAGGTCGCCCGACTCCCCGAAGGTGGTGACGGCAATGCGCTTGAGCGGTGTCGGCATCACCTCGCTGAGCATCTCGGCCACCGCGCTGCCTAGTCCGCCGTGGATAGAGTGGTCCTCCACCGTGACGACGCGCCCTGTCTTGCCGGCCGAGCGGAGAATGGCTTCCTCGTCCAGCGGCTTGATGGTCGCGACATTGAGGACCTCGGCATTGACGCCCTCGCCGGCCAGCTTCTTGGCGGCCTCGAGGGCGTTGAAGAGAGGCCCGCCCGTGGCCAGGATCGTCACATCCGTGCCGGGCCTGAGCACGTCCGCCTGCCCGAAGCGGAAGCGGTAGCGCTCGTCGTGGACGGGCTCGAGGTTCTGGCGGGTGAGACGCAGATAGATCGGGCCGGCGTGCTCGACGGCATAGGCCACGGCCTGCCTGGTCTCGATCTCGTCCGCCGGCTGGACGATGGGAATATTCGGGAGCGAGCGGATGCAGGCGATGTCCTCCAGCCCCATCTGGCTGTAGCCGTCCTCGCCGATGGCGATGCCCACATGGGTGCCGACCAGCTTGACCGGTGCATTCGAGTACGCGACGGAGACGCGGATCGTCTCGAAGCGGCCCACGAGGAAGCAGGCAAACGAGCAGGCGAAAGGGACCCGCCCCGCCAGCGCGAGCCCCGCCGCCAGGCCGATCATGCCGGATTCGGCGATGCCCACGTTGAAGGCGCGCGAGGGATAGGTTTTGGCGAACTTGGCCGTCATGGTGGACTTGCTGAGATCCGCGTCCACCGTGACGATCCGCTCGTCCTTGGCGCCGAGCTCGATGAGCGCCTCTCCGAAAACGGCGCGTGAAGCTTTGGCGGCCATCACTTTTTCTCCAGGGCCTGCAGCTCTTTGATGATGGGTTCGACCCAGGCCGGGACGGGCTCGCCCACGATTTGCCGGACCGCTTCGACCGCTTCGGCGGACTTGGGCGCCTTGCCGTGCCACTCGGGGTCGTTCTCCATGAAGGACACGCCTTTGCCCTTCACCGTGTGGGCGACGATGAAGGTCGGCGCGCCCTTGATCGTCTCGGCCTGGTCCAGCGCCTTGTCGACCTGGGCAATGTCGTGGCCGTTGATGTCGAGCACCGGCCAGCCGAAGGCTTTGACTTTGTCCACGATAGGCTCGAGATCCATGATCTTCTTGACGAAGCCGTCGAGCTGGATGCCGTTGTAGTCGAGGATGACGCAGAGGTTGTCCAGGTGACGATCGGGCGCGCCGAGCTTGGGCGCCGACATGAGGCTCTCCCAAACCTGCCCTTCCTGGGTCTCACCGTCGCCCATCACGCAGTACACGCGCGCCTCCTTGCCCGCCAGCTTGAGCCCGAGCGCCAAGCCCATGCTGATCGCGAGACCCTGGCCCAGCGAGCCTGTCGCCGCCTCGATGCCCGGCAGCATGACGCGATCGGGATGGCCCTGCAACGGGCTGCCCAGCTTGCGGAGTGTGATGGTGCGCTCCATCGGGAAGTAGCCCGCTTTGGCCATGCAGTAGTACTGCGCCGGCACGCAGTGGCCCTTGGACAGAATGAAGCGGTCGCGGTCCTCCCAGTCGGGGCGCTTGGCGTCGTAGCGCAACCGGTTGAAGTAGATCGTGGTGAGGATGTCGATGGCCGAGAGCGAGCCGCCCGGATGCCCCGAGCCCGCATGGGTGAGCATGCGGATGATTTGCACCCGGCCCTCGCGGGCGATCGCTTCGAGCTTCGCCAGATCGGGATGCGCCATTAGCTGAGATCCTCCATGAATCCTGCGATCGCGTCGACGTGCACGCCCGTGACCGCGATCTCCGGAGCGTACACGACCTCGTCGGCCGCCCAGACGAGCGTCCCCTTGACGTCCTTGGTCAGTCCGGTCACGTGCGCGAGCAGCCGGCTGATATTGTCGTTGATCCGGATGGTATTGGCCTTGAGCGGAGCGGCGAGCCGCCCGTCGCGGATGATAAAGGAGTCGCCCACCACGGTGCAAGTGAAGTCGCCGGCCCTCAGGCCGTTGATCGGATAGGTGTACCAGATGCGCCCCACGTAGAGGCCGTCCTTCACGCCGCGGATGAGCTCGTCGAGGGACACCGGATTCTCGCCTTCGACCACGACATTGGAGGCTGAAGTGCCCGGCGGCGTATCGAAGGAGCGGCCGCCGCCGTCGTAGCGGAAGCCATTTCGCGGCACGAGGGCGGCAGTCGCCCGGCCGGCATCCACGCCGAGCTTCTCGCGGATCGCGGGATCGTGGAGCAGGCGCTGGCTGTCGTACCAGTGGCTGAGCAGCCCGGTGAGCACCCCGTTCCTGATCAGGTCGGTGCGCCCGGTAGGCAAGCCCTCACACGTGATGCCCTTGGAGCCGGTGAGCCCCGGCGCGGCCCCGTGATCATAGATGCTCAATCCGCGCACGGCGACGAGCTTGCCGAGCTTGCCCAGAAATGGCGTGCTCGACGAGTAAAAGGAACCGGCCTGGCAGGAGGGGATCACCAGATTGTTCATGAGATCGGTGACCGGCTGTTTGCCGAAGATGACCGTGTAATCGCCCGAGGCCACGCGCTGGCCCTCCATGGCCGCGATCGCGTTGGCGGCGGCTTCGCTTGCCGCCTCATCGGAGAAGTCATCGAGCCGACTGCACGTCTGCCAGCCGGAACCCTTGGCGTCGCGCGCCTCGACCATGGCCGTGACGAAGGACATCATCAGGGTGGACTCGTCGGCTTGCGGCTCGGGCATGTGGGTCGAGGCGATGGCGATGCGCTCCTGCAGGATGGTCACGTCGCCTCCCAGGATGAGGCCGAGCCGCCGGAGGGCGGCCTCGTCGGCGGCCAGATCGTTGAGCCGCGAGGAGGCCATGAAGCCCCTGAGCCCGCCCGTCACCACCTTCCATCCCGCCTCCACGAGCTGCGCGTCGCCGATGGTGAGGAGCTGGGGATCGTGGTAGTCGACGAGGGTCCGCGGCTCGCCCGTGGGCTTGGGGAGCGAACGGAACTCCGGGTCGCGGACGGCGCCGCGCAAGGCCTTGGCCAGGGCGCGCCTCACGCCCTCGAGCGAGAGATCGCTGGGCTCCGAGCCGAATCCCACCTTGGGTCCCTCGGGTGAATCGAGAGCGATCTGGATGCCCAGGCCATAGCTCTCGGTGGACTTGGGCTCTTCCACCCCGTTGCACGGAATGTGCGAGGTGTAGTTGAGCCGGGTGAGCAGGGCGCGGTTGGAGGCCGCGAAGACCTCGGCCTCGCTGATCCCGGCCTGGCTCGCCAGGAAGGCGAGCGCCTCCTGGACCGCTCGCTTGAGCTCGGCCGTCGTCGCCATCAGCCCTTTGGCGCCGTCGCCTCGGTCGGGTACCTCTTCGCGTACCAGCCGGGGATGCCCTCGTCGAGAATCATCATGTTCCGGTAGCCGGCGATGTACAGCACCTTGTAGGCCCCCCGGGCCAGCTCGTGGGGGCACGCTCAGTAGAGGACCACGGGCTCCTGCTTCGGGACCTCGGTGAGGCGGGTCGGCAGCTCGCGCAGCGGGACATTCCGCGCTCCCTTGATGTGCAGCTCGTCGTACTGGTCCTTGTCGCGAACGTCGATGATGGTCACGCGCTTCTTCGCGTCCTGCATCGCCTTGACCTGATCCACCTTGATGTATTTCTCGGCCACCTCGGGGTCGTCGCCGGGAGCGGCGCTGACTGTGAGCAGCGCGGCAGCGACCAGCGCGACGGGGACATAGCGTTTCACGATCAGGCTCCTCCGGTGATGAGGGCGCGGCTGCGCATCGTGGGACCGCCATTGCCGAGCTTCTTGGTCTGCATCGGCTGGCCCTTGCCGCAGTTTGGAATCGGGTACAGACGAAAATCCTTACCCACGGCGTCCACCTTCATCAGATAGTCCTTGGAATCGGCCATGATCCCGCCGTCGCGGAAGAGACGGCCGAGCTCGCCCTTGCGGATCTCGTACACCTTCCGCGCCGAGATGCGAAAGTTCTCCCGGCTCTCGGCAATGGACGGAGTCCTGTGCCCGACGAGATAGTAGCCGTGGTCCACTTCTTTGATGATGTCCTGGGGATCGCGGTCGCCGCCGGCGAAGACCGTGCTGGACATGCGGATCAGCGGCACCAGGGGCGCGTCGGTGGCCTTCCAGTGGCCGTTCGGATCGCCGCCGAAGATCGCGGCGGTCTGGCGGCTGTTCATGAATCCCTTGAACACGCCGCGCTCGATGTGCACCACGCGCCTGGCCGGCGTGCCCTCGTGGTCGTATTCGTAATGGCCGTAGCCCGGCAGCGAGGGATCGGAGAACGCCGTGACGAGCGGCGAAGCCACCTGCTTGCCCACCTGGTGGTCGGCCAGGTCGCGCAGCAACCATGACCGGCCGGCATAGGCCGTCTCCATCTTGAGACCGCGGTCGAGCTCGACCGGATGACCGACAATCTCGTGGGACACCAGGGTGTTGTAATGCGGGTCGGTCACCACGGTGACCTCGCGGCCGAGCGTGGGCAGGGCAGGGGCGGTGGCCAGATCGACGCCCTCGCGCGCCAGAGCGAGGGAGAAGTCGAGAAACGGCGGGGAGGTCATCAGCGGATCGCCGATCCCGCGGATGAGGATCTCCCAGCCCCGCTGGTGGCCGACAACGTCGTAGAGCTCCTGGCTATTGCCCTCGCCCGTGGCGACCACATAGCACATGCCTTGGGTGAGCGCGAAAGTCTGATCGATCAGCGCGCCTTCGGATGAGGCGAACAGCTCCCGGCTCAGCTGGGTCATGGTGGAGACGTAGTTGTAGGAGAGCCGGGCGTGGACCGCCGCGACCTGCGTGGAGACGTCGGTGGTGAAGCGCACCATCTCGTCGAGGGGCACCGCGCGGGGATCCATCTCGAAAACCGCCGGCACGACCTCCTGGCGGACCTGGACGGGATGCAGCCGCGTGTCGCTCAGCGAATCGCCGAGCGCTCCGAACTTGCCTTTGACTTCCGCCTTGAGCTCGGCATTGGCCACGGCGCGCCGATAGGCGGCCTGCAGCGCCTCCTTGAGGATCCGGTCGAGGTGAGGGAGATCGGCCGCGCCCAGGGACCGACCAAAGTAGCCGGGCGCCGCCATCCGGCGCCCGGCGAGGACGCGGATACCAAAGGCGAAGCCATAGTCGTCGCCCGAGGATTTGGAGGCGCCGTTCTCGGCCGCGGCGTACTTGCCCTCGGCGACTTCGAGACGGAGGTCGGCGTAGCGCAGGTCCGGGAGCGAGCGCGCCCAGGTTGTGACCAGCTCGGCGGCCAGGGGCGCGATGCGGTCGATCAGCCGGATTTCGATGCCGTGGGGCATACGGGCGCCACGCTACCAGGAGTTGAACGGCTCGACCCAGACGGTCTCGCCGGCCTTGACGTCGCCGCGCTCCTCCTCGACGGTGATGAAGCAATTGGCCAGGGTCATCGAGGTGAGAATGCCCGAGCCCTGGGGCCCCGTCGTCCGCACCTCCCAGCGCTCGCCAGCATACGCGAGGATGCCGCGCTTGTACTCGCGCCGCCCTTCCTTCTTCTTCATGGGCTCAACCGCGACGGCGCGGAAGCGCGGCCCGTCGAGCTCCCGGCGGCCCGCCAGCTTCCAGAGCGCCGGGCGCACGAAGAGGTGGAAGGTGAGCATGGAGGCGACCGGATTGCCCGGCAGACCGAAAAAATGCGCCGCGCCGATGCCGCCAACGGCCAGCGGCCGGCCCGGCTGCATCGCCACCTGCCAGAAATCGATCCCGCCGGCCTGCTGCAGCACCGCCTTGACGAGGTCGTAGTCGCCCACGGAGACGCCGCCCGAGGTCACGATGATGTCCGCCGAGGCCGCGGCGTGGAGAAGACGGGACTGGAGCACCTCGAAGAGATCGGGAACGATGCCGTAGTCGGAGACGTGGCCACCCGCCACCTCGACCAAGCCGCGAAGCGAGTAACGATTGGAGTCGAAGATCTGTCCCGGCTTGCGCTCGTCGCCCGGCTCCGCGACTTCGTCCCCGGTCGAGAGAATGGCCACGCGCGGCTTCTGTCTCACGAGGATCTGGGCCAGGCCGAGGGAAGCGGCGACGCCTAGCTCCTGGGGACGCAGGACACTGCCCGCCGGGATGACAACGGCGCCCGCCTTGACGTCCTCGCCGCGCTGGCGCACGTTGGCGCCGCGCGGGAGAGACGGGACGGTGACGCGGTCGCCGCGGCGATCGACGATCTCCTGCGGATAGACGGTATCCGCGCCGGCTGGCATCGGCGCGCCGGTCATGATGCGCAGCACCTGGCCGGAGTTGAGCGCGCCCGAGAATACCGCGCCCGCCGGGAGATCGGCCACGACGGTGAGCTCGCGAGTCCCACCGCCGGGAATATCCGCGGACCTCACGGCATAGCCGTCCACGGCGGAATTGTCCGTAGGCGGGACGTCCATCCCGGAGCGGATGTCCTCGGCGAGGACGCGGCCCAGCCCGCGGCCGACGGGGAGGAGCTCGGGCGGCGCGACGGTGGTGATCCGGGACAGGACGCGGGCCTGTCCGTCGTGCACCGAGATCATGGCGTCATTATCCCAGAGGTCGTCGACCCAGGCCAGCGCTCGCGACCGACGCGGCGCTGAATCGTGGCGACGCCGGCCCTCGCTCAGCGCGAGAAGGGGATGCTCACGCCGCCGCGGGGATGGAGCCCGATGGCGATGCCGCCGTGGCTGTAGAGCCCGACGGCGATCCCTCCCGCGGCCGCGATTCCGACGGCGAATCCTCCGAAGGCGAAGCCGCCGACCGCCATGCCGCCGATCGCCGCCATGGCCAGGGACACCCCGCCGATGCCGAGGACGCCCATGGACAGGCCCCCCACCGCTACGATCCCGCAGCTGATTCCCCCGACGGCGAGTCCACCGATGGCGATATCGCCGACCGCGATGATGCCCTTCGCGGTCCCCCGAGCCTCGCCGGACGCCGGGTCTGGTCCCATGGCCACCGCGAGCAGCGGAAGCCCCAGCACCTTGCGCTCCGATTGATAGCGCGATCCCATTCCGCGCTGGGCGAGGTGGTCCGCGAGCTGGGCCAGGGGCGACCCGGGGCGGAACGGGACGCGGCAGATCTCGCAGAAGTGCGGCAGGCCGAGACCGCTCTGCACGCCCATGGACCGGCCGCAGATCGGGCACCGCATGCTGAAGTGATGGCCGACCGCCGCCGCGACCAGAGCCACCAGTCCGAGCTCGCCGGCGATTTGGAGCGGCGGGGGAAGCAGCCCGACAACGATCGAGAACAGGGTGAGGTAGACCATCGTGACGACGAAGCCAGCGATGTCGCGCCGACCCCACGCGGCCAGCCGGTCGAGCTCGGCCGGGGTCAGCCGCCGTGGCGCGCCGGAAGGATAACGCTTGATCAGGCGAAAGTACGACAGCCGACCGTGGACGATAACCGCGGTGAAGAAGAGCGTGCCCGTGACCGAAAGCAGCGCGTGAATCGTCGTCACCAGGGAGATCGCGCTCATCGGAGCCTCCTTTCGCCGGGATCGATTCTACTGCGCGCGGCGCACGATCCGGAAATGTGCCGAAGAAGCCCCGGGGGCGCGATGGACCCGCGCCGTGTGCTACCATACGCCGCGATGACCACCGGCTGTCCCAAGTGCGGCTGGCAGACGGTCGAAGGTCCGCAGTGCCCGCGCTGCGGCGTCAACATCGCCGAGTACCGCGCCCAGCTCGCGGTGGCCAGCGCGGTGGCGCGCCCGCCCGAATCCGCTTGGCAGCCGCCGCGGCCGGAAGCGCCGCGCCGCGAGCCATTCCGTCCCACCGCGCCGCAGTCCCCGATGGTCCACCCGGCGGGGTTCTGGATCAGATTCGTGGCGATCATCGTCGACGGTCTGTGCCTGGCGTTGGTGCAGTGGGTACTGGGGTTCGTGATCGTGGCGCTCTTCTTTGGCGCCCCAGGCACGCTCGCAGCCATCGTTGGGCTCTACACATTCAATGTCCTGCTCGGCTCCATCTACCCCGTGATCTTCCATTGGCGATGGGGCCAGACCCTCGGCAAGATGGCGATGCATATCCGCGTGGTGACCATAGCCGGCGGGCCGCTTTCACTCGGCGCGGCGATCATCCGGGAGATTGGCTACTGGGTGTCGCTCTTCACCCTGTGCATCGGTTATCTGATGGCCGCCTTCCGCTCAGACAAGCGCGCGCTCCACGACTTGATGGCGGGCACGCGAGTCGAGTACGTCGCCTAGGCGCCCGGCGATGGCCCGCTCCTCCCCGATCTGGCGGAGTCCGCAGTCGCGGACGTGACGCTGCCGCTTCCCCTCCGGAATCGCCTGGCCGATTTGATCCTCGACTCGCTACACGATGCCGAAGCGCGGAAGGGGCTCGAGGCCCTGACCGCCGTCTGCGTCGAGCCGCTGGCGCTCACCGGCCGCGAGTGCCCGGCGGCCTTCCCCCTCGATCTCTTCGAGCGACGCGGGGAGAGCCTCGCGCTGAAGAGCGGGTGGAAGGAGCACACCGTCGAATTCGGCGAGCGCGCGGCGCGAGCGTGGCGGGCCATCGGCGCGCGTCCTCTCGATCCCGCCGACGCCCCCCTGGCGACGGTACTGGCCGCCGCCGCCGCGCTGTTCGACGCGGGCCTCTACTTCGAAGTCCACGAGACGCTCGAGCCCTATTGGATGCGCGCCGTCGGAGACGAGCGGGAGGCGTTGCAAGGGCTCATCCAGGTGGCCGTCGGATTCCAACATCTGGCGAATGGAAATCTGGGCGGCGCCCGCGCGCTACTCCACGACGGGTGCGCAAAGATCCTGGGGCGCCGGCTCGACGGGCTCGAGCTGGAGCCGTTCGCCCGGGCGGCCCAGGGCTGCCTGGACAGTGTCCTCGCCCTCGGCGCCGACGCCGCCGCGCGGTTCGACTGGACCGCCGTTCCTCGCTTCCCTCGAAGAGATTGAGGATGGCCAAGCTCTATCTCACTGGCGAGGGCGGGGAAATCGCGCGCCGGCGGCGGCTCGTTCCGGCTGGACAGCTGGTGGAAGCGTGGCAGGATCTATACGTGGCTGGTGACTTCTGGCTGGGCGAAGGCTCCAGGGCGCTGCTCGACAGCGTGGGCGAGCCGCTGCCGGTGAAGCTGGCGCTCGACGGCGGCGCGGTGCCCATCTATTACGGGCCCCGGCTGCAGAATGTCGAATCGCTGCCGCTCGAAGAGTCGCTCCAAACCCGCGTGCTCTCCGCCCACGGCATTGCCGTGGCGTGGATCACCATCGACCAGCTCGGCGAGCGGACAGTGTACGAGCCCGCCGGGCCCGCCGATCCCATCTTCTTTCTGCGCCGCCCGGCGGGAACGGCGGCTCATATCTGGCGGCTGTTCAGGACCAGGAGGGAAGCGCATGCCTACATGGCGGAGTATTTCGGAAAAGATTCCGAAGGCCGCGACTGGAGCGAGGGCCTGCCCGTCGAGACCTTCGACGAGCTGCTCGCCAAACACGCTCAGCGCGCTTAGCGCCGCCGCGCTGCTGCTGCTCCTAGGCCTCGCTCCGGCCTGGGCGGGCGGGTCCAATTACGGCATCACGCCCGGGACGCGGCCCGATCTCCAGGGCAAGATCTCGGAATGGCCGGTGCCGACGCCGCGCTTCGCTCGCGACCCCGCACCGGCCCCGGACGGCAACGTTTATATCTCCGTGATGAACGGAAACAAGATCGCGCGCTTCGACACGGCGAGCAAGACGTTCAAGGAATGGGACCTGCCGTCGGGCGCCCAGCCCCACGGCCTGCTCGTGGACAAGAGTGGCATGGTCTGGTACACGGGCCACGGCAACGGCACCATCGGCCGCCTCGACCCCGCCACCGGCCAGGTAACTCAGTTCAAGGCGCCTTCGGGCGGCGATCCGCATACCCTCGTGATCGACGACCCGCAGACGACGATCTGGTTCACCGTCAATGGGGGCAACCGGATCGGCCGACTCGATATCAAGAGCGGGACCATCACGGAGTTCAAG
>JBKPCB010000005.1:0-5921 GCA_046727155.1 Candidatus Methylomirabilota bacterium
GGGTAGCGTCTCGTTGGCAGATTACCGCGGCCGAAGCCCGCTGCTGCTGGCTCTGCTCCGCGGACTTTACTGACCATTCTGCCGGCGGCAAGTTGTGCTGCTGGGGAAGACTGCAGAGAGGCTTCAGGCGGTGGGAGTCGAGACTCTGGCGATCGTCGCCTCGCAAGCCGAGCGCGCCCGCTTGTTCTTCCGGTATCGCCCGGTTCGCTGCGGCGTTGGCGCTGACACCGAGCTGAGCACGCACCGCGCCTACGGCGTGCCGCACACTGGCGTCACGCCCGAGATCATGCAAGCGATCCAGGGTGCCTATCGGAACCTGGCGCGGGATCTGAAGCTCGGGGTGCCGGACGACCAGGCTCGCGACGCCATCAGCCGGCTGGACGGTTTCGAGACGACGGAGAGTGAGAACGCGGAATTCCAGCGGCATCAGGTCCAGTTCACCGGCCAATTTCTGGTGGACCGGGATGGCGTTGTCCGCTGGACCAACATCGAGTGCGCTCAGGACGGCCTGGCCGGGATCGACAAGTTTCCGACTGACGAGGAGCTGGTCGAGATCGCGCGCGCGCTGCCGCGCCGCTGAGGAAGCCATGCCGAAAGCGATCACGCGTACGCTGTCGTTCTCTCGCTTCTGCTACCGGCAGTCGGTGATCCAATCCACGGACTCGACGCTCACCCGGTAGCTCGCCGCGGCCTGGGACACGGGCACGTCGAAGAACATCCGCTCGCGGGCCGGGACATCGCCCACGACCCGGCGCCGGGAGGTGGCGCTCACCCCGCCGTCGGCGGCGAGCTGCTCCACGCGCAGCCAGACATTGGCGGCATCCTTGATGTGGCTATTGTAGAGATAGCCCACCACGTGCGCGCGCCCCGTCTGGGCCCGCTCGAGGCTCCATTCGGGCTGGAGATATGCCGCCGTGGGCGCGCTGCCGAAATCCTGGGCCGGAACCGCCACCGGAGCAGCCAGGATCAGCGTGAGTATTGCCGTCGCGAGAGAGCGTCTCAGCATGAGCATGGCGGGCAAGCCCTCCTTGTCGGGGTTACCGCAAGCGTAACCGATCGTCGTTGTTTTTCAATTCCGGCACCGCCTATCGCGGCAGCCGGGCGAAATCTATGAAGCCGCGATCGACATCGGTATCGATGAGCTTGACCCGCAGGCGGTCGCCGACGTCGAGCCCCTCAAATCCCCGCACGAGCTTGCCTTCCACGGTGGGCTGGAAGATGCGGACCCAGGTGCCCTTCTCGGAGGCGCCCGTGACGATCGCGTCGAATTCCTCGCCTACCCGTGACGCCAGCAGGAGCGCGGCCGCTGACTTCTGCACCTGCCGCTCGACCTTCGCCGCATTGTCCTCCGCTTCGGTACAGTGACGAGCCAATTCGCCCAGCTCATCATTCGAGTACGGCGCCGGCTTCCCCTCGATCGCCGCCTTCAGCAGCCGCCCCGTGATCAGATCCGGATACCGCCGATTGGGCGCGGTGGAATGCGAGTAGTCCCTCACGGCCAGCCCGAAGTGGCCGTCCGCCGACCGACCCGGCAGCTCGACGGCGTACTCGCCCGAGCCCAGGAGCTTGATCACGGAGAGGGAGAGATCGGGAAACCGGACAGGATCCGCCCGGCGCCGCTCGGCGAGGAAGTCTTCGAGCGCCCGCGCGTCCGGCTCGGCCGGCAGGTGGCCGCCGAGCCCGGCGGCCAGATCGACGATCCGCCCCCAGCGCTCCGGCACGCGCAGCACCCTCCGCAGCGAGGGCAAACCCTTGCCCTCGAGATACTTCGCGGTCACCCCATTGGCCGCGATCATGAAGTCCTCGATCAGCTCCTTGGCCCGGTTCTTCTCGTCGGGCCGCAGGTCGGCGAGCCTGTCCCCGTCGAACACGGCGCGGGTCTCGAGGCTCTCGAGGCTCAGCGCTCCGCGCTGATGCCGTAGCGCTTTCATCGCCTGGGCCACCTTGTCCTGAACCCGGAGCTGCGCATCGAGTCCCGGAACGGCCGCCAGTCGCGGCGGCGCCGGCCCCGTCCCCTCGAGCCAGGCCGCGACAGCGTTGTACGCGAGCTTCGCCCGATTCAGCACGATTCCACGATAGACGTCGGACGCCGTCACCGTCCCATCGGCGGCCACCGCCATCTCGACGACCAGCGCCGCGCGTGCCTGCCCCTCGCCGAGGGACGTCAGGTCCGTCGAGAGCTTATCGGGGAGCATCGGGAAGATCTCGGCGGCCGTGTACACGGAGGTCGTATTGGTCCGCGCGTGCCCGTCGATGGCCGAGCCGGACTTCACGAGGGCGTCGACATCGGCGACCGCCACGAAAATCTTCACCGCGCCGTCCGACAGCGGCTCCGCCACGGTGAGCTGATCGAGGTCTCGGGAGTCGTCATTGTCGATCGAGCACCAGAGGCGGTCCCGCAGGTCCCGGATCGAGGGGCCCGTCACCCCGGCGGCGGCGGTGAGGCCCGCCGTCTCCTGGAGGACGGCGGCGGAGAAGTCCGGCAGCAGTCCACGCTGGATCATTGCCCGCCTGGCAATGGCCCTGAGCCGCCCCCGGTTCGCGATGTCTGGACGATTCATGCTGTTCGGGTCGCGCGCCTCCGGCGCTGGGAGCGACCTTCCCACGTTTTCTGGTCGCCCGCCACTCCGATAGCCTCTGGACAATGCCGCCGCCTCGCGCTTTACTACCCGCGCCGGAGGCAGGCCCACCGACGCCAGCCCTGCCGGTCACAACCGCGACCCCGCACAGGGAGGACACCAATGGCTTCCGCAACCGATGACCAGCCCCGCTTGACCCGCCGCACCCTGCTCAAGACCGCCGCCGCGGGCGCTCTCGCCCTGGGCGCTCCTGCCATCGTCCGCGCCCAGCCCGAGGCCATTCGCGTCGGCCACATCACGCCGCGCACGGGCTTCCTCGGCCAGCTGGGCGAGTACGGGTTCAACGCGGCGCAGATGGCGGTGGACGAGGCCAATGCCGCGGGCGGGGTGCTGGGCCGCAAGGTCGAGCTGATCGCCGAGGACAGCGTCAACCCCGGCGTCGCGGTGACCAAGACGCAGAAGCTGGTCGAGCGCGACAAGGTTCTCTGCCTCGTGGGGGAGATCAACTCGGCCTCGGCGCTTGCCATCGGCGAGCAGGCCAACCGCTTGAAGGTCGTCTTCATCAACAGCGGCGCCAACTCCGACGCGCTGCGCGGATCGAACTGCAACCGCTTCATGTTCCACGTCGAAGGCTGCAATACGATGTACACCAAGACCATCGGCACCTGGCAGAAGAGCAAGAACCTCATCAAGGGCGCCAAGTGGTACATGCTCACTGCCGACTACGCCTTCGGCCACGATCTCTTCCGCGTCTCCTCGCGTTTCCTCACCGAGAACGGCGGCATCGTGCTGACCAACGACATGGTCCCCACCAACACGCCGGACTACAGCGCCTATATCCTCAAGATCCGCGCGGCCAAGCCCGACTTCGTCTACCTCAACCTGGCGGGCGCCGACCAGACCACCTTCCTCAAGCAGTACAAGGAGTACAGCATGCCCTTCCCGCTGGCCGGCGGCGTGATGGACACGGTGCCGTTCTGGGCGGCCGGCATCGACTCGCTGTCGGGCCACTGGCAGAGCCTCTGGTACCACGGCCTCACGGTGCCGGCCTCGCAGGCCTTCACCAAGCGCTTCAGCGACAAGCACGGCAAGCCGCCCGACAACCAGGCCTGGGGCGACTACGTGGCGGTGAAGATCCTGCTCCAGGCCATGGCGGAGACCAAGAGCACCGAGGCCGCCAAGTGGGTGCCGTACTTCGAGAAGGGCGCGAGCTTCGACATTCTCAAGGGCCGCAAGGGCAGCTTCCGCGACTGGGACCACCAGCTTCTTCAAGAAATGTACGTGGTCAAGGTCAAGGACAAGAAGGATGCCAAGGACAAGTGGGACATCTTCGAGCTGGTGCAGACGGTGCCGGCCTCGGGCGAGTCCCTCGAGCTGATTCAGCCGACCAAGCAGGAAAACCCCTGCACGATGGCGTAACCGCCCTGCCCCCTCACCTTTAAAGAGGTGAGGGGGCTCTTCACCATGCCTCTGTTCGTCATCCTCGAGCACATGGCCAATGGCCTGCTCGTGGGCGCGTACTACATCGTCCTCGCGCTCGGGCTCTCGCTCATCTTCAGCCTGGGCGGCGTCGTCAACCTGGCCCACGGCGCCTTCTACGCGCTGGGCGCCTATCTCGCCTATGAGATCCAGCTGCGCCTGGGCTTCGCCGGCGCCGTGGCGCTCTCGCCCATCGGCGTCGCGCTCATCGGGGTGGCCATCGAGCGGCTGGCCATCCGCCGCTTCTATCGGGACGACCCCGCGCTCGCGCTGCTGTTCACGTTTGGATTGGCGATGGCGGCCGAGCAGAGCCTGCGCCTCGTCTGGGGCGCCACGGGGCTGCCATTCAGCATTCCCGAATCGCTCCGCGGACAGGTCTTCCTCGGCGACTTCATCTACTCCCGCTACCGCATCGCGGTGCTGGCGGTGTCGGCGGCGGCCGTGATCGGCTGCTGGCTCCTGCTGAACAAGACCTCCTTCGGGCTGGTCGTTCGGGCCGGCACCCGCGATCCCGAAATGGTGCGCGCTCTCGGCATCGCGCTGAGCCCCATCCTCACGGCGATCTTTGGTCTGGGCGTTGGACTGGCGGGACTGGCCGGCGTGATGTCGGCGCCGCTGGCCGGCGTGCACCCGGCCATGGGGACGGAGATTGTCGTCGCCGCCTTCGTCATCGTGGTGATAGGCGGGCTCGGCAGCTTCTGGGGCGTGGTCTGGGCGGGGCTGATCGTCGGCGTGGTGCGCGGGCTCACCGTGCTCTTCTACCCGCCGGCGGCAGAGGCCTCGATGTACGCGCTGATGGTGCTGGTCCTGCTCGTGCGGCCGCGCGGGCTCATGGGCGAGCGCTTCGAGCGCTTCGAATGAGCGCGGCGCGCTGGCGGCACCCGCTCATGATCCTGGCCGCGGCGCTGCTCGCGCTGCCGTGGGCCATGCGCGCCATCGGCATGACCGAGGGCCTGGCCACCGAGATCGCGCTCTTCGCCCTGGTGGGACTGGGCTTCAATCTCCTCCTGGGCTATACGGGTCTCCTCTCCTTCGGCCACGGCGCCTTCTTCGGCCTGGCGGCCTATGCCGCGGCGCTCGTGCAGATCCACTACCTGCCCGGCCACGTGCTCGCGCCCATCGTCTTCGGCACGCTCTTCGCCACGGTGATCGGCCTTATCGCGGGCTTCCTGGCCCTGCGCCGGCGCGGCGTGTACTTCTCCCTGCTCACCCTGGCTTTCACGGCCCTGATCTTCTCGGTGGCTTTTAGGTGGACGGCCCTCACCGGCGGCGAGAGTGGGCTGCGCGGGATCACCCGGCGAACGTTGCTCGGCTTCCCCATCGAGAGCCAGCTCACCTTCTACTACCTGACCGCGGCCATCGTGCTGCTGGTGGCGTGGGCGCTCTGGCGCGTGGTGCATTCCCCACTCGGCCGGGTGCTGCTCGCCATCCGCGACAACGAGCGGCGGGCGCGCTTCCTGGGCTACCCCGTCCAGCGCTACAAGCTCATCGCCTTCACGCTCTCCGCCGCGGTGACCGGACTCGGCGGCTGCCTCTTCACCTTTCTCAAAGTCTTCGCCTCGGCCGACCAGGTCCACGTGGCCTTCTCGGGAGAGATCGTGGCCATGACCATCGTGGGCGGCATGGGCCATTTCCTCGGCCCCACGCTCGGCAGCGTCTTCTTCATCCTCTTCCGCGAGGTCCTCTCGGAACACACGGTTTCGTGGCAATTCTGGTTCGGGCTCATGTTCATGGGCTTCATCCTCTTCTCGCCCTCGGGGCTGATCGGCCTGGGCGAACGACTCCTGCGCCCCTTCAGACGGCGGGACGAAGAGGCGGCCGCCATGGCCGCGCGCCTCACGCCTCAGCCGGGGGCCGAGGTGC
>JBKPCB010000006.1:0-37333 GCA_046727155.1 Candidatus Methylomirabilota bacterium
GCATAGTAGAACAGCACGGGTGTATTGAAGAGCAGGCTGTCGATGCGGTCGAGCACGCCGCCGTGGCCGGGGATCAGGCGGCCCGTGTCCTTCGTCCCCACGCTCCGCTTGAGCGCCGATTCCACGAGGTCGCCGGCCTGCCCGACGACGCCCAGCAGGAGGCCGACGAAGACCGCGCCCCCGATCGGCAGCCCTTCGAAGAACCAGGCGTGAGCCGCCAGGGCGGCCAGCACCGAGACCACCAGCTGGGCCAGCGCGCCCTCGACGGTCTTCTTCGGGCTGATGCCGGGCGCCAGCGGCCATCGCCCCAGCAGTGAGCCGACCAGATAGGCGGCCGTTTCACCGAGCCAGGTAACCCAGACGAGCAGCAGCACCCACTCTTTTCCGAGAGGTAGGTCGCGCAACCAGAAGCCGTAGCCGAGCAGCCAGTTCACGTAGCAGATGCCGAACACCGTGATCGCGGCCGGCTCCCATTCGATACGTCCGCCCTGCCGCTGCCAGAGCACCAGTGAGAGCGCCCCGAGCAGAATGATGGTGAACGCGAGGCGCTCAGAGACCCGGAGCGCGAAGCTCGCCGTCATCAGGAGGCCGCCGACCACGCCGAGGATACGGAACGGACGGAACCCCGCCCGCTGGAACATGCCCGTGAATTCCCACTGACCCAGCGCCCCGAGTATCACGACGGTCGTGCCAAACGCCCAGATGGGCCCCGCCAGCACGATCCAGATGAAGACGGGCAGCAAGACCAGCGTGCTGAGCACACGCTTGAACAGTCCGGCGCGCCGCGACGGAGCCGGCACATCAACGGAGGTCGGCAGGGGGGCGCCCTCGGCGCGCGCCATCACACGCGCCCGAAACGGCGGCTGCGCTGCTGGTAGTCGGCGACGGCCAGATAGAGTTCCCGCGGTCCGAAGTCGGGCCAGAGCGTCGGCGTCATCCAGAGCTCGGTATAGGCGATCTGCCAGAGAAGAAAATTGGAGACTCGCAGCTCGCCACTGGTCCGGATCAGCAGATCAGGGTCGGGCACGCCGTCGGTGTAGAGCGCGCGCGAGAGATGCTCTTCGTCGATGTCTTCGGGGCGGAGCGTGCCCGCCTGGACCTGGCGCGTCAGGGAGCGGCATGCGTCCACGAGCTCGTCGCGGCCACCGTAATTGAAGGCCATGAGCAGGGTCAGCCCGGTGTTCGGGGCGGTCGTCTGCTCGAGTCGCTCGATGCGCTGACGGATGGCCGGCGGCGCGCCCTCTGCGCGCCCGATCGCGCGGAAGCGCACGTTGCGCGCCATCAGCTCCGGCAGCTCGCGATCGATGGAGCGCTCCAGCAGGCTCATGAGCGTGGAGACTTCGTGGCGGGGCCGGTTCCAGTTTTCCGACGAAAACGCGTAGAGCGTGAGGAACTCGATGCCGAGCTCGCCCGCTGTCCGCACGACGCTGCGTACCGCCTTGACCCCCTCGCTGTGGCCCGCCACACGCGGGAAGCCGCGCTGTGTCGCCCACCGTCCGTTGCCGTCCATGATCACGGCCACGTGTCGGGGGATCGGCCGCGAGAGAATGTGAGCCCGGAGGTCGCTTTCGCCGAGCGCGCTGAGCTCGGCCGCCGTCACTCCGGAAGCTGCCTTGAATGCCATGACCGCTTATGTTACGTGAGCCCCTCGCGAAATTCCAGCAAAATCAGCGAAATACGCGAAAAACGGCGCCAGCAGATGATCAGATGGCGAGGATCTCCTGCTCCTTCTTCTTCGTCAGCTCGTCAACCTTCGCGATGAACTTGTCCGTGCTCTTCTGGATGGCGTCGTGGCCCCGCCGCTCTTCGTCCTCGGAGACCTTCTTGTCCTTCGCCATGTGCTTGAGCTTGTCGTTTGCCTCTCGGCGGATGTTCCGGATGGCTACGCGGGCGTCCTCGGCGAACTTACCGACGGTCTTCGCCAGCTGCTTGCGTCGCTCTTCGGTCAGGCTCGGTAGGACCAGGCGAATCACCTTGCCGTCACTGGACGGCGTCAGCCCCAAATCGGACTTGAGGATCGCCTTCTCGATCTCCTTGACCTGAGAGGCGTCCCACGGCTGGATCACGATCGTCTTCGGGTCGGGCACGGACACGGACGCCATCTGATTGATGGGCGTCAGCACGCCGTATGCCTCCACGCGGATGCCGTCGAGCAGCGCGGCATTGGCCCGGCCGGTTCGCACACCCGAGAACTCCCGCGTCAGCACGTCGACGGCCGCCTGCATTCGCGCGTCTAGATCCTTGACCACGGTTTGCATAGTGGATCACCCCTTGGGCGCGACAGCGTCGCCCGACACGACGGAGCCGACCGGCTCGCCGAGCACGATGCGCCGGATGTTGCCGTGTCGGGTGAGGTCGAAGACCACGATGGGTAGCTTGTTGTCCATGCAGAGCGAGATTGCGGTGGTGTCCATCACGTGCAGCCCGCGGTTCAGCGCCTCGATGTACGTTACGTGCGGCAGCCGCACGGCTTGGGGGTCCTGATTGGGGTCCGCGCTGTAGATGCCGTCGACCTTCGTGGCCTTGAGAATGGCTTCGGCGCCGATCTCCACAGCGCGCAGCGCTCCCGCGGTGTCGGTGGTGAAGAATGGATTGCCCGTGCCGGCCGCGAATACCACGACGCGCCCCTTCTCGAGATGGCGAATAGCGCGGCGCCGGATGTACGGCTCGGAGACGGCCCGCATCTCGATGGCGGACAGCACGCGGGTGGCCACGCCAGCCTTCTCGATGGCGTCCTGCAGCGCCAGCGCGTTGATCACCGTGGCGAGCATCCCCATGTAGTCGCCGGTCGCGCGATCCATGCCACCGGCGCTGGCGGCGATGCCCCGAAAAATGTTCCCTCCACCGATCACGACCGCCAGCTGCACCCCCAGGCCGACGACCTCGCTGATCTCCCGGGCGATGCGACCGATGGTGTCGGGATCGATGCCGTACCCCTGCCCACCCGCGAGCGCCTCGCCCGAGAGCTTGAGCAGGACGCGGCGATACGCGGGCGCCGGAGTCGCCTCGGGCATGGAGGCTAGCTCTCCCCGACTTGGAAGCGCACGAAGCGCTTGACGACGACACGCTCGCCCATCTTGGAGGTCGCCGCGTCCACCAGATCCTTGACCTTGGTCTTCCCGGTCGCGTCCTTGATGAACGGCTGCTCGAGCAGGCACATCTCGGTGTAGAACTTCTCCAGCTTCCCCTCGATGATCTTGTCGAGAACCTGGGGCGGCTTCTTCTGATCCGCCATCTGCTGGCGGTAGATCTCGCGCTCTTTCTCCACGACGGCGCCGGGCACCTCGTCCCGCGACACGTAGGTCGTCGAGGGCACTCCCGCGACCTGCATTGCCAGATCCTTGACCAGCTGCTGGAAATCCTCCGTGCGCGCCACGAAGTCGGTTTCGCAGTTGACCTCGATCAGCACGCCGAGCTTGCTGCCGGGATGGATGTAGGCATGGACGACGCCGTCCTTGGCTTCGCGGTGCTGCTTCTTAGCCGCGTCGGCCAGTCCCTTCTTGCGCAGGAATTCGATGGCGCCCTGGAGATCCCCTTTGGAGGCTTCGAGCGCCGCTTTGCAGTCCATCATGCCGGCTCCGGTGCGCTCCCGGAGGGCCTTCACCTCTTCCGCAGGCGATGCCATGTCCTCTCCTTGATCGTGCCGCCGTTACGCGCCAGCCTCGCTCGTCGCCGTCATTTCCGCCTCGGTCACCATGGGCAGCCCGGGCGCGTCGGCCGCCGGCTCCTCGACCTCGGTCTTCGCCAGGCTGCCGGCACCCTCGATCACCGCGTCCGCGACCCGCGACGTGATCAGCCGCACCGAGCGGATGGCATCGTCGTTGCCGGGGACGGGGTAGTCGATGCCGGTAGGGTCGCAGTTCGTGTCCACGATGGCGACGATCGGAATCGCCAGCCGGCGCGCCTCTTCCACCGCGATGCCCTCCTTCTTCGGGTCGATGATGAACACCGCATTGGGCAGGCGGTCCATGTTCTTGATGCCCACCAGGGCGCTCTGGAGCTTGGCGCGCTCGCGCTCGAGCCCGATGACCTCCTTCTTCGGCAGCCGCTCGTACTCGCCGGTCTCGCTCATCTCGTCCAGCTTCTTCAGCCGCGCGATGGACTTGCGGATCGTGGCGAAATTGGTGAGCGTCCCGCCCAGCCATCGGTGATTGACGTAGAACATGCCGCAGCGGGTCGCCTCCTCGAATACGGACTCCTGGGCCTGCTTCTTGGTGCCCACGAAGAGCACGATGCCGCCGTCCGCCGCCAGGTCCCGCACGAAGGCGTACGCCTCACGGAACTTCTTGAGCGTTTTCTGCAGGTCGATGATGTAGATGCCGTTGCGCTCGCCGAAGATGTACTTTTGCATCTTCGGATTCCAGCGCTTCGTCTGGTGGCCGAAGTGCACCCCGGCCTCCAGCAACTCCTTCATGGTCAAGGCTGCCATTCTCATCTCTCCTTTTCGGTTGGCCTCCGGCCGCCGGCGGCGGGATCCGTGCCCCGCGCTCCCCCGCGGCGCCAATCAAGCGCCGCGAAGACCGAAGCGGACGACCGTGCGTATTAGGTCGTGTACTTCGCGTTGATCCGAACGTACTCCTCGCTCAGGTCCGACGTCCACACCCGGTCCTCGCCGCGCCCGAGCCCCAGGTCGATGGTAATGGCGTATTCTCCGCGCCCCATCACCTCGTGGATCCGGTCCAGCCGCGCGCCGGGCGTCAGCATGCCTTTCTCCACGAGCGGAGCATCGCCGATGGCGATGGCCACCCGGTCAGGCGCCACGCGCGCTGGCGATTTGCCGAGCGCCATCATGATCCGCCCCCAGTTCGGGTCGGCTCCGTTGATCGCCGTCTTCACCAGCGGCGAATTGGCCACGCTGCGCGCAGCCAGCAGCGCCTCCCGCTTCGTGCGGGCGCCGCGCACCGCGACCTCCACCACCTTGGTCGCGCCCTCGCCGTCCTGCACGAGCATGCGCGCCAGGCGCGCCGTGACGGCCTCGAGCCCGCGCGCGAATTGGCGCAGTCCCTTGCCGCCACGTTCGAGCGGGGCGTTCTCCGCCAGCCCGTTGGCCAGCACCGCGACCGTGTCGCTCGTCGACTGGTCGCCGTCCACGGTGATCCGGTTGAAGGTCCGCGCTACCGCCCGCTTCAGCGCATTGGACAGGGCGTCGGAGGCCACCGTCGCGTCAGTGGCCAGGAAGCAGAACATGGTCGCCAGGTGGGGCTCCAGCATGCCCACGCCCTTGGCGATCCCGCCGATGCTCACCGGTCGCCCGGCGACCTCGATCCGCAGCGCGGCCTCTTTGATCCGCGTGTCGGTGGTCATGATCGCCTCGGCCGCATGCCGCCCGCCCTGGGGCGAGAGCGCCTTGACCAGCTTGGGCAGCGCCCCGCGGACCTTGTCCATCGGCAGCGGCCGCCCGATGACACCCGTGGCGGCGATCAGCACCTGCCGCGGCGAAATCCGTAGGAGCTCGCCCACCGCCCGCGTCATCTCGCGCGCGTCCTTGATCCCCTGCTCGCCCGTGCAGACGTTGGCACAGCCGCTCGACGCCAGGATGGCCTGCGCTTTGCCGTCCCGTACGTGCTCCTGCGAGACGAGGACAGGCGCCCCCTTCACCTGATTGGCGGTGAACACCGCGGCAGCCCGCGCCGGGGAGGACGAATAGATGAGGGCCAGGTCCTTCTTGCCGCTCGGCTTAATCCCGCCCGCGACGCCTGCGGCGAGGATGCCCGGGACCGCGGTGATCCCTCCCTCGAGCCATTGGATCTCCGGCATGCGGACTACGGATACACCGGGGGCGCTTCGAGACCGGTCCGCTCATCCCACCCCATCATGATGTTGAGGTTCTGGACGCCGTTGGCGGCACCGCCCTTGCCCAGATTGTCGAGCGCCGACAGGCACACGGCCCGGCCCGAGCGCGGGTCGGCAACGACGGTCACGTCGCAGAGGTTGGAGCCCACGACCGACCGCGTTGTGGGGCGCTGTCCCTCGTCCAGCACGCGGACGAAGGGCTCGCCCGCGTAAAACTCCTTGTAGGCACCGATCAGCTCGGCCGTTGTGACGGACTTGGCGAGCGGCACCGAGGCCGTCGTGTAGAGGCCGCGATTGAGCGGGAGGAGATGCGGCGTGAAGCTCACGACCACGGCCCGGCCGGCCGCAAGCGAGAGCTCCTGCTCGATTTCGGGCGTGTGTCGGTGGGTGCCGATGCCATAGGCCTGCACGTTTTCGTTGGCCTCGGTGAAGAGATACATGGGATCGACCTTGCGGCCCTGGGCGCCGGCGCCGGTGAGCCCCGACTTGCCGTCGATCACGATCCCCTCGGCGCGGCCGAGACCGCTCTTGAGGAGAGGGGCGATGGCCAGCACCGCGCCCATCGGGTAACAGCCGGGCGACGCCACGAGCGCGGCGCCCACGATCTCCTTGCGGTGCAGCTCGGGCAACCCGTAGACGGCCTCCTTGAGTCCGGCCGCGTCCACGTGCGGCGCCTTGTACCAGGTGGTGTAGAGCGCCGCGTCCCTCAGGCGGTAATCCGCCGAGAGGTCGATCGCCTTGCGGCCCAGCCGGCGCAGCACCGGCACCGCCTGCTGCGACTCCATGTGAGGCAACGCGAGAAAGACAAGATCGGCCTCGTCGGCGAGCCGCTCGGCCTTGAGCTCCGCGAATACCAGGCCGGAGAGCCCACGCAGATGCGGGAACACCCGATCCAGCCGCTCGCCCGACAGGCGCTCGGACGTCACCGCCGTGAGCTGGACCTTCGGGTGGACGGAGAGCAGGCGGAGCAGCTCCGCTCCCATGTACCCGCTGGCTCCCGCGACAGCGACTCTGAGCACGCCCGAGTTACCGCTTGGAGTACTGGAACTTGGACCGCGCGCCCGGCTGGCCGTACTTCTTCCGTTCCTTCATCCGCGGATCGCGGGTGAGCAGACCGGCGCGCTTGAGGGTCTGGCGCAGCTTGTCGTCGAACTGCAGCAGCGCACGCGCGATGCCGTGCCGGACCGCGCCGGCCTGGCCGGTCGGGCCGCCGCCGCCAACGTTGACCATGGCGTCGAACTGCCCGAAAGTATTGGTCAGCTGCAACGGCTGGCAGATCACCATCCGCAGCGTCTCGCGGGGGAAATAATCCTCGAATGGCCGGCGGTTGATCAAGATCTGCCCGCCGCCCGGACGCAGCCAGACACGGGCGACGGATGTCTTGCGCCGTCCGGTTCCGTAGAAGAGGGTCGCTTCGGCCATAAGGCTCCTTTACCGTGCGGCGCGCCCGCCGAGGGCGAGGGGCTCGGGTTTCTGGGCGGCGTGCGGATGCTCCGTGCCCTTGTAGACCTTGAGCTTCTTCGCCATGGCGCGGCCGAGGCGTCCCTTCGGGAGCATCCCCTGCACCGCCCACTCGACGACGCGCTCAGGGTGGGTTTTGATCATCCGCTCGGCGCTGACTTCCCGAAGGCCGCCGATATAGCCGGAGTGCCAGCGGTAGATCTTGTCCGTCATCTTGCGGCCGGTCAGATGGATCTTCTCTGCATTGATCACCACCACGTGATCGCCCACGTCGAGATGATGCGCGAAGGTCGGCTTATGCTTGCCGCGCAGGATGGCGGCCACTTGGCTGGCCAGCCGGCCCAATACCTTGCCCTGCGCGTCCACGAGGAACCACTTCCGCTCCACCGCATCCGCTTCTGGCATCACCGTCGTCATGGGTCTCCGCTCGAATTGATGAGCCTTTCCGCCTTCTTATCAGGCAGACGGGCACACGAAATTGGCAACGGGTAATCATAGAGGAAAACCCCAACACCGTCAACTACTTCCTGGCTTTGGGCGCCTCGGGGCCGCAGTCTTGCCGGGCCACGGGCACAGCGGCCGCACCGCACAGCGCGGACAATCCGGCTTCCGGGCCTGACAGGTCCGTCGGCCATGGGTGATGAGCAGATGCGTGGCCTGCGTCCACTCCGGCTGGGGGAGCACCTGGCAGAGCTGATCGTGGATCTTCTCGGGATCGTCGGCGCGGGCAAGCCCGAGGCGTTGGGAGACGCGGAAGACATGAGTGTCCACCGCGATGGCCGGGATGCCGAAAGCATTGCCCAGCACGACATTGGCCGTCTTCCGCCCCACGCCGGGCAGCGCCGTCAGCTCCTCGAGCGTGCGCGGCACTTTCCCGCCGTGGCGCTCCGCCAGCGCTCGGCCCATCCCCATCAGAGCGCGGGCCTTGGCCTTGAAGAAGCCGGTCGAATGGATCTCCCGCTCGAGCGTGGCGGGATCGGCCGACGCCCAGTCGGCGGCCGAGCGGTAGCGACTGAAGAGCGCCGGCGTCACGGCATTGACCCGCTCATCGGTGCATTGCGCCGACAGGATGGTCGCCGCGAGCAGCTCGAGCGGGTTACGGAAGCGGAGCGCGATCTTGGCGTCCGGGTACGCGTGCTTGAGCCGCGCCAGAATTTTCTTGGCTCGCGCCTTTTTGGCCTGCGCCGTCTCCGCCATCACCGCTTCTCCCCTGGCGCTCCGCCGACTTCGATTTGGCCCGGAGCGATCCGCACGGGCCCGAGCGTCACCGCCACCGGCAGCTGGCGCAGCCGCGGCGTCGGGTCGAAGTTTCTCACGATCCAGTCCACCACGAGCCGGGGAAGCCGGAGCGAGCCATAGCGGAGCTCGTTGGCCTCGAGGGTGAACGGGCTGCCGGCCGAGCCCGGCTTCAGGCTGAGCTCCGCCATCAAGTCCGGCCCCGGCAGCGCCAGCGCGACACGCGCGCGCCCCTCCTCGAGCGTCGCCGTGATATTCCCGAGTCCCCGCTGGCCGCGGAGAAACTCCCGCAGATCGGTCTCGGTCACCACCAGGCTCTCGACGGCGAGAGACTTGACATCGAGCAGCTCGAACCGGCCCGTGTCGGCGAGCCGACGCGGGTTGAAAAGCAGATCACCGGCCCGCAGGCGAACTCCACGGACTCTGAGAGGCGCGCCCGCGCGGCGGCGCGTGAACTCGCCCACCACCGCCGACCGCGCCTCGAGCACAAGCACGGCGATCTTGCCGTCCCGCATCTGGTCCGCGCGAAGCGTGATCTTCAAATCGACCGCTTCCCGGACATTGCCTGCCAGCGCGGATCTGATGGCTTCCGGGAGCTTGAGTGCCAGCTGCTCGGCGCCGATGCCTTTGGCCGGCTCGATGCGCCGCGCTCGCACCATTCCTTCGGCGCCGTCCGGAAGCGGGAAGCGCGCGATCACGGGATACGCGGCCGCCAGCCAGGGGTCGCCGCCATTGAAGGCCGCCATGATCCGATCGGGCCTCGCCGAGGCCGCATCGGGTCCCTGGTCCCCAGTCTTCACGATGGCGTAGTCCACACCGAGCGGGGCCTCGTCCCAGCCTCGCGTCATCCGGAACGGGAGCCGGTCGCGCACCACGTCGTAGCGGAAGTTCGAGACCGAGAAGAAATTGTCGTTGGGCACCACCGCCACGGTCACCGGCCTACCGCCGCTGTCGCGCCGGATTGCGTCCAGCACCTCGCGGTGGCGCCAATCCGCGCTATTGGGCGGCCAGGATATCGCCGCGGGCCCGAGAAAGAGATCCAGCGTCGGCGGCCGAGGCACGGCGAAGGCCGCCATCGAGACCTGCAGGGCACCGAGCATTACGCATGCCCAGGTGAGCGCGCGACGCCGGCGCGAGGAGAGCGCGGCGACGCCGCAGGCGGCGGTCAGCGCCGCGGCGGGCAGGAGCGGGAGCGTGTAGCGCAGATTCTTGTTCTGGATCAGAAGGAAGATGATGAAGGGCGCCAGCGCGCTCCAGAGCAGTGCCCGCGCGCGCCGCAGCCGCCCGAGGGCGACGAGACCCCATAGGAGAAGCAGCGCGGCGAGCAGCCCGAACTGCGGCACGAGCAGGCGCGGATAGAACAGGAGCCCGGTGGAGCTCAAGGCGGGGGCGTGCCCGGACTCGGCAGCCTGCTTGAAGGAGCGGTTGACGATCTGCATGGGCAGGGCGGCCAGCCGTGGACCGTACCACGGCAGCGCGATCAGGGCGCCAAGACCCAGCGCCGCGGCGAGCCTCCGGATTCGCGCGCCGCGGTCCGGGGCGCTCGCCGCGACCCAGCCCGCCCACAGCACCGGCCCAAGCATGTAGACGGCGAAAGGCGGCTTGGTGAGCATCCCGAGACCGAGCGCCATCCCGGTGGCGAGCGACCAGTCCCAGCGTGAAAACCCTTCGGCGCGCACCAGCGCGTAGAGCGCCAGCGCCACCATGGCGGCCAGAGGCAAATCGAGCTGGAAGGGGAGCAGCGACGTGACGACGAAGGGCGCGGTCGCGAACAGGAAGGCGGCGAGCAGCCCCGTGGGTCCGTCGACGAGCCGGCGACCGATGCCGTAGATCGCGAGGAGACCGATTACGAGGAAGGCCCAGATCACCGACTGCGCCGTGAGCGGCGTGACCGGAAAGGCGACGTAGAGGAGTCCGGCGGCGCATGTCACGACGGGCGGGTAGAAGCTCGACTCGGCGATGATCTCGGCGAGCCTGGAATGACCCGGCTCGGCCAGGGCCCGGTGGCAGAGGACCGCCCGCTCCAGGTGGTTGGCGTAGTCCCATTCGGGCGGGCGACGGTCCACCGCGAGCCAAGACACTAAGAGCGCGCCCAGCGCGCCCGCGAGCACCGCCAGAGCGAGAGCGTGACGCCGCGTCATTGAATGCGGCGGGCCACCAGCAGCAGCGAGATGCCGAAGGGCAAGGAGCGGCGGCGGAGGAGACGAGCCTCGGCGGAAAAGACAGCCGCCAGCAGGCGGTTGAGCGGCGCCGGCGGGCGGCTCAGATCGTGCCCGTCGCGCTGAAACGCCCGCCGCAACAGACGCACCGCGATGATCGGCGCGGCCAGGAGCGCATTGAAGTAGCTCACGCGCTCGACCAGGAGCCCGGCCGACTCGACCACCCGTCGCAGCCGCGGCGCCGTATAGCGCCGCCGGTGGCCCAGCAGCTCGTCGTGCCGGCTCCAGAGCCAGTCGTACGCCGGCACGGCGACGAACAGCAGGCCACCCGCAGCGAGCAGTCGCCGGCACGCGTCGAGAGCGGCGGATTCGTCCTCGAGATGCTCGAGAACGTCGAAGAGGCACACTCCGTCCCACTCTCCCGGGGGAAGCGGCACGTCCGAGGGCAGGCTGCCGGGACGGCAGTCGAGGCCGCGCTGTCGCGCCGTCTCGAGAAGTGCCGGGTCGGCTTCGACGCCCACCGCCGAGCCGAAGCGGCCCAGGGCCTCCAGCAACCCGCCGCTGCCGCAGCCCAGCTCGGCCACGCGGCAGCGCCGTCGCGGCAGCCACCGCGCCATTTCCGCGAGGAGGATCGCCCGCCGGCCGATGAACCACCAATGGCCGCGGTCCTGCTCCGCGTGGACGGCGGCGTAGCCGGGATCCATCCGCGTCAGGCGTGCACCCCAAGCGCCTGCCGGATGGCGACGACGCGCTTGCGCGATTCATCGGGGGGCAGAGGCGACGCCTCGTGGGCCACGCGCCAGACAGGCGAGCGCGGATCCGGATCACCCGCCAGCCGCGGGATCAGGTGCCAGTGGATGTGAGCGACCTGGTTGCCGAGGAGCTCGTAGTTCATCTTCACGGGCCGGTACACGCGCGCCAGGGCCTCGGCCGCGCGGCTCACGTCCTCGATCAGGACCGCGCGCTCCGCAGCGGAGAGTTCGTACAACTCGGTCGCGTGACGGCGCAGGACGACGAAGAGCCAGCCCGGGAAGAACTGGTCCTCGTTGAGGTACACGCGGCTGGTGCCGAGATCGGCGATGAACAGGTCGGACTCCGTCTCGAGCTTGTCGCACATCGGGCAGCCGGCGGTGGCGGGACGGCTCACCGGGCCTGGCCCGCCAGGAAGCGGCCGATGCGGCCCAATCCTTCCTCGATGCGCTCGAGCGAATTGGCGTAGGAGAACCGGAGGTAGCCCTCGGCGTTCGGGCCGAAGTCCACGCCCGGCGTCACTCCCACGTGGGCCTTGTCCAGGATCTCGAACGCAAACGCCAGCGAGTCCTGAGTGTAGCGCCGCGCGTTGGCCAGCACGTAGAACGCGCCGGTGGGCGGCGCGCCCACGCCGAGTCCGATCCGGCGCAACCCGGCCACCATCGCCCGCCGCCGCTCGTCGAAGATGCGGCGGAATCGCGCCGAGTCCTCCTGCGCCTCGCGCAGCGCGGCGAGGGCGGCCCACTGGACGAACTCGTTGCTCGAGATGAAGAAGTTCCCGTGCATCGCGGTGAGCGCCCGCATGAACTCGGACGGGGCGATGAGATATCCCACGCGCCAGCCGGTCATGGCGAATGCTTTGGAGAATCCGTTAAGCACGAAGGCCCGGTCGGTGAACTCGAGGACGGTGTGCTCGGGGCCCTCGTAGGTCAGGCCGTGGTAGATCTCGTCGGAGATCATCCACGGGCCAAGCTGCGCCAGCGCCGACATTCGCGCGGCCGTGAGCACGGTGCCCGTCGGGTTGGCGGGCGAGTTGATCAGGATGCCCTTGGTGCGGCCGGTGAGGCGATCACGGACGGCCTCGGGCCGAAACTGAAAGGCATCGTCTTCGGCCACGGGAACGTACACCGGCTCTCCCTCGGCGAACTTCACGAACTTCGGGTAGCACGCGTAATACGGGTCCGAGAGGATCACCTGGTCGCCCGGGTCGACCAGCGCCGAGAACAGCAGCAGCATGGCGGGTGACGTGCCGGCGGTGACGAGGATCTGATCGGGCGATACCGTCACGCCGTAGCGCGTGTGGTAATGCTCGGCGATCGCCTCGCGCAGTGGCAGGATGCCGAGCGTGTGGGCGTACCGGGTCCGGCCGTCCTTGAGCGCCTTCTCGGCCGCCTCGCGGATGACGGGCGGCGTCTCGAAGTCGGGCTCGCCGAACTCGAGGTGGATGACGTCGATCCCGTCGCGCTCCATGGCCTGGGCGCGCTGGAACACCTCCACCGCGAGGAAGGGCTCGATCTCCTGGGTCCGTCGGGCGATCACGTCCTGCCCCGGGGCGTGCCGCGCCGGCTCAGCCGCCAGCGGGCGGCCAGAATGTCCCGGAGCATCCGCGGGCCATCGCTGAGCACGCCCACCTTGGAACCGGGCTGGTCCACCCAGCTGATCGGCACCTCGACGACGCGGTAGCCCCGCCGCTGGGCGAGCAGGAGCAGCTCCACGTCGAATCCGAATCCGTCGGTGGACAGGGCGCCGAAGAGGTCGTCGGCGACGGGGCCCCGAAAGAGCTTGAAGCCGCACTGGGTGTCCACGACTCCGGAGACGCCCAAGCGGCGCACGATGAAATTGAAGACATGGCCGGAAAGCTTGCGGTGCAGCCGTGTCTGCCGGACCACGGTGGGATCACGGAGCACCCGCGAACCCACCGCGAGGTCGGCGCCGCGCCGGATGGCTCCTTCGAGCCGCTCCGTCTCGCCGATAGGAGTCGCGCCGTCCGCGTCGGCCATGAGCCGCAGCGCCCCCCGCGCCCGCCTCATCCCCTCGCGCACCGCGGCGCCCTTGCCGCGATTCGCGGGAAGCACATGGACACCGATGAACGGCCGCCCGGCCGCGATCTCCCGGACGCGCTCAGCCGTGCCATCCGTACTGCCGTCATCGACCACCAGGAGCTCGTACGGCGCGTCCCGACCATCGAAATAGGCCACCACGTCCTTGAGATAGGCCGGCAGGCGAAGCGCCTCGTTATAGGCCGGGATGACCACGGACCACTCGACACGCGGAAAAACCACGGGCCGGCTACGACCAGACCAGGGTATCGGAGCGGCGGCGGCGGCGGGCCACGCCCGTCTTCTGCGCCGCCTTGGCTACCTCGCGCGCCACGGCGGGCGCCACCTGCTTGTTGAACACGGACGGGATGATGTACTCGGGACCGAGCTCCCGGCGGGCCACGCAGGCGGCGATGGCGTGGGCGGCGGCGATCTTCATCTCCTCGTTCACCGTCCGTGCCCGGGAGTCGAGCAGGCCGCGGAAGAAGCCCGGGAAGCAGAGCACGTTGTTGATCTGGTTCGGATAATCGGAGCGCCCGGTCGCCATGACCCGCACGAAGCGGTCGGCCTCCTCGGGCTGGATCTCGGGCACGGGGTTGGCCATGGCAAAGATGATCCGATCCCGCGCCATACTCTTCACGTCGCGCACGGTGAGCACGCGCGGGACGGAAAGGCCGATGAACACGTCGGCGCCCTTCACCGCGTCCGACATCTTCCCCTTGAGGTTCTGCGGGTTCGTGGCGCTGGCCACCCACGTCTTCATGAAGTCCATGCCGACGGGCCGGCCGCGGTAAATGGTGCCGTGCTCGTCCGCGCCGACGATATTCCTCACTCCGAGCGCCAGCAGGATCTTGATGGTCGCCGTCCCCGCCGCGCCCACGCCCGACACGACGACCTTGAGGCGCCGAAGATCCTTCTTCACGATCTTCAGCGCGTTGAGCAGCGCCGCGGCGACGACCGTGGCCGTCCCGTGCTGGTCGTCGTGGAACACCGGGATGTCCAGCTCCTTCTTGAGCCTCTCCTCGATCTCGAAGCACCGGGGCGCCGAGATGTCTTCGAGATTGATGCCGCCGAACGCAGGGGCGATGTACTTGACCGTCTCGACGATCTTGTCGGGGTCCTTGGTGTTCAGGCAAATGGGGAAGGCGTCCACGCCGCCCAGCTCTTTGAAGAGCATGGCTTTGCCTTCCATCACCGGCATGGCGGCTTCGGGTCCGATGTCGCCCAGGCCGAGCACGGCCGTGCCGTCGGTCACGACCGCCACCGTGTTCTGCTTGATCGTCAGCGTGAAGGCGCGCTGGGGATCCTCCTTGATGGCGAGGCAGACGCGCGCGACTCCCGGTGTGTACGCCATGCTGAGGTCGTCCCGCGACCGGATCGGCACCTTGCTCTGAATCTCGATCTTGCCGCCCAGGTGCATCAAGAAGGTGCGGTCGGAGATATTGGCCACGCGAACACCGACCACCTTCTTCAGCAGGTCGATGATGCGGTGCGCGTGTTCGCTGTCCCGAGCCTTGACCGTCATGTCCCGAATCACGCTCGTTCCCGTCATCTCCACAAGGTCCACGGCGCCGATGTCCCCGCCGGCCTTGCCGATCACGGAGGTGACGCGGCCGAGCATGCCCGGTTTGTTCCGGATCTCCAGACGGATGGTGAAGCTGTAGGAGGCGCTGGGAGCAACCGCCATTAGGGAGCCTCGCAGAGGGTGAGAAAAATGCCGACCATATCGAGCCTTTAGACGGTAAAACCCGGTCTCTCTCCTGTCAACAAATTTCCCTCGGTGCGTTGACCCTGGCGGTTCGCCGTGCTATCTCAGCCGTGTGGTTCGCACCCTCCTTTTCGGTTTCCTGGTCTCGGCGCTTCTCACCGCACCGCTCGCGCGGGACGCGTGGGCAGAGCCCCGCCGCTGGACGCCCGTGCCGGGCACGAGCACGGTGGGCTTCGACGCCTCCCACCCGTTGGGCGACTTCTCCGGTGCGAGCGAGCAGCCGACGGGAGAGTTCGAGGGCGATACCGCCGACCTGAAGAAAGGCGTCAAGGGCTGGGTCGCGGTCGCGGTCAAGACCCTCAAGACCAGCGATCAAGCCCGCGATCGTGATCTGTGGAAGGCCTTCGAGGAGGAGCGCTTTCCCGATATCCGCTTCGAGATCGAGCGGGTCGAGACCTCGTTCCCTACGGTGAGCGATCAGACCGACGTGCTGCTCACGATCCACGGCAGGCTCACGATCCACGGCGTCACCCGCCCCATCACGTTCCCCGGCCGCATCCGGCTCCGCGAAGGCAAGCTGTGGGTGCGAGGCGAGAACCGGATCAAGATGAGCGACTTCGGCATCACGCCGCCGCGGCGGCTGATGCTCAAGGTGAAGGACTCGGTGCTCGCGAGCTTCAATCTGAATCTCGCGCCCGCCGAGTAGCCGCCGGCCAGCGCCGCGCTAGCCGCCGGGCGCCAGCGAGCGTCGGAGCAGGTCGAGCGCCAAGGTGGCGGCGCGGATTCGCAGCGAGGCCAGATCGCCACCGAAGCGGTACTCGCGCGCTTCCGACCGCCCGTCGTGCGACACCGCCAGGCAGACCAGGGTCACGGGCGGTGTCGAGGCGGGCATGTCCTCGAAGTAGGTGGCCAGGCCCACGGAGGCGCCGCTCCACTTCCTGACCGCCTCCGCGAGCAGGACCGCTTTCCCCTGAGGGTCGACGGCGGCGCCGAGCTCGGCGCCGATGCGGGCCGCATCTGCCTGCCGGACCAGAGTCACGCCGCCCGCGAAGGCTTCGGCGATGCCGGTGGAGAAACGCTCGGCCACCGCCCCCGCGCTGCCCAGCTCGGCCACGGCGGCCAGCGCCCCCGCCGCGCGCAGCCGGGCTGCGACCTGGCTCTCGAGCGTGTCGGTGTCCACGCCGAAGACGATGTCGCCCAGGCGACGTCGGATCTCCGCTTCGACGGGCTCGATCAGCCGCTCGGCCTCCTGCGCATCGACGGCTTTCGCGGCGATGCGGATGTCCACCTGCCCCAAATGGGCGAGCGTGCCGATCGTCGGATTCTTCCCCTTCTCCATGAAGTCCGCGACGGCCTCGCCGATCCGGCTCTCGCCGAGCCCTACCGTCTTGAGCACGCGCAGCCGGATCTCGCCGCCCAGCCGGTAGCGCTGGCGCAGATAGGGCAGGACACGCGTCTGGATCAGGTGCTGCATCTCCCGCGGGACGCCCGGCAGGGTGATCACGCAACGCTCGCCGATCTCGACGATGAAGGCCGGGGCCGTACCCACGGGGTTTTCAACGGCTATGGCGCCCGCCGGGATGAAGGCCTGACGGCGGTTGGAGGGGGAAAGCTTGAATCCGCGGGCGGCGAAAAAAGTCTCGATCTGGTCCATCAGAGGCTGGGAGAACACCAGATCGCGGTCGGTTGCCGCAGCCACTGCTTCGCGGGTGACATCGTCCGCCGTAGGCCCGATGCCCCCCGTGGTAATCACTACTTGGGAGCGGTCCAAGGCCTGGCGGAGGGCCGCCTCGAGCCGGCGGAGGTTATCGCCTACCGTGGTCTTGTAGTAGAGGTCCAGGCCTAGGGCTGCGAACTCCCGGGCGATATAGGCCGAGTTGGTGTCAACGATCTGGCCAAGCAGAAGCTCGGACCCCACCGACACGATCTCAGCCTGCACGGCGCTCCTCCCGGACTCGAATCATAGCAAAACGACCCGCCTGGTGAATAGCCGTCCCGGGGCCCTCGTCTCCTTGTTTGGCGCGGGGTTAGGGAACCAAGACGCTGGCTACCCAGTTCCAAAGAACCCAGAAACTCGTACCGGGCTTGTCGCGTCTAAACATGTGATAGGAGTGTCCGAACTGAAGGTCGGAGGGGACCGCCGTGGGCCACTCCGACCATGATGCAGTGACGCATCTGACCAGTGAGGCCGTCATGACCTTCCGAGAAATCGAAGGCTCGTCGAGCTCCCGGGCCGGCCAATCCGGCGCGATCTCGGCAGAACCAAAGCGTAAGTCAAAGATGAGCAAGGTGGGGAAGGAAGCACATCCCATTGTCGCGGACGACAGCGACGACCGGGTAGTCGAGGTCGCGGTGGAGCTCGAAGAGACCCCGGTCCTGCCCGAGTCGGCCCTCAAGCCCTCAGCGGCGCCAGGGGAAGATCCGGTCCGCCTCTACCTGAAGGAGATCGGAAAGGTCCCGCTGCTGAATGCCGAGCAGGAAGTGTCCATTGGCCGCCGCATCGAGGTGGGGCAGATCGCACTTCGCCGCGCGCTCGGCAGCATCCCCCTGGCGTCGGCCAAGCTGCTGGCGCTGGTGGACAGGGTCCGCCGCGATGGGCTGCCCCTGGACGAGGTGATCCTGCTGCCAGAGGGCGGGGAGCCCTCGCCCGACGAGGTCAAGCCAATGCTGGCGGCCTTCGCCCGCATCCGCCGCCTGGAGCGCGAGATCGAGCGCCTGCAGGTCGCACTGGGGGACAAGCGGCGTCGCAGCAAGACGACGCGGGCCAACTACCACAAGTGGATCGCCCAGAACCGCTCGGCCATCCAGGGCGTACTCGAGGGGCTGCCGCTCAAGCCCGCGCTCGTGGACGAAACCGTTCGCGAGGTCCGCGCCCTCTCCAAGCGCATGGCCGAGACCAAGAACCGCCGTGAGCTCACCGCGCTGGAGGCGAAGGCAGGACTGGCGCGCAAGCCCCTGCTCGCGGCGCTACGCGAAGTCGAGCGCCACGATCGCGTGGTGCGCCAGGCCAAGAAAGAGCTCATGGAGGCGAACCTGCGCCTCGTCGTCTCGGTGGCCAAGCGTTATCTCGGCAGCGAGCTCGGCCTGCTGGATCTGGTCCAGGAGGGGAATATCGGGCTGATGAAGGCAGTGGACCGCTTCCAGTACCGTCGCGGATTCAAGTTCTCCACCTACGCGACCTGGTGGATCCGGCAGGCCATCACGCGCGCCATCGCGGACCACTCGCGGACGATCCGCATCCCGGTCCACATGGTGGAGACGCTCAACCGCATCTCCCGCGTCAATCGGAGTCTGGTCAATGAGATGGGCCGCGAGCCGACGCCCGAGGAGCTGGCGCAGCGAACTGGCGTGCCCGCGCGCAAGGTGCGGCTCATCCTGGAGTCCTCGCGCAAGCCGCTCTCGCTCGAGACGCCCATTGGCGAGGACTCGGAGCTCGGCGATTTCCTCGAAGACAAGCAAGCGGAGTCCCCGAACGAGAACCTGATCACGCAGGACCTCACCACTCAGGTAGAGCGGGCGCTCGGCACGCTCTCGCCCAAGGAGAAGGAGATCCTGCGCCTGCGCTTCGGCATCGGTGAGGAAGGCGAGCACACGCTCGAGGAGGTGGGCCGGCGCTTCTCGGTCACCCGCGAGCGCATCCGCCAGATCGAGACCAAGGCGCTGCGAAAGCTGCGCCATCCGCTCCGCGGCCGCGCGCTGAAGGCCTTCGTCGAGAACTAGCCCTCCCGCCGCCCCTCTCCCCCCCGGGGGGAGGGGCGCGAGGGAGAATACTCGCTCTGCCGGCGCAGGCGGCGCCGGGCGCCCGCCACCCAGGCTGGCGCCCACCAGTTCCAGCGACCCATGAGCCGCATGGTGGCCGGTACCAGCAGGGTCCGCACGATCGTGGCGTCCAGCACTACGGCGATGCCGATCCCGATACCCACCGCCTTGATGATCACCGAATCGGCCAGGGCGAACGCGAAGAAGACGCCGGCCATGATCAGTGCCGCCCACGTGATCAGCCGCCCCGTGCGCTCGAGCCCCGCGCCCACCGCCGCGCTGTTGTCACCGCTGCGCTCGAACTCCTCCCGGATCCGGCTGAGCAGCAGGACCTCATAGTCCATGGAGAGGCCGAACACCAGGCAGAACATGATGATGGGCGTGGCGGTTTGGATGGGGCCCGGCGTGAAGTTCAGCCACCGAGCCAAGTGGCCGTCCTGGAAGATCCACACCAGCGCGCCGTAGGAAGCGGTGATCGAAAGGAGATTCATCACCACCGCCTTGATCGGCAAGAGCACCGAGCCCAGCAGCAGGAAAAGCGCGACGTAGGTCGCCACGACCACCAGCCCGATCGCCAGCAGCGCATTGTCCGCAACGACGCTGGTGAAGTCCACGTCGAAGGCCGTCCGACCGGTGACCAGCAGCTTGGCCTCGATCGGCGGGTGCGATCGACGGATCGTCTGCACGAGCGCCCGGGCTTCGTCGCTGCCGGCGGGGGACGACGTGTAAGCGACCAGAGTCAGGATGTGCGCGCCCACTGTCTGCTCCAAGGCGGCCCGCACGCCCGGAAGCCGCCGCGAGGCAGGCAGCGCCGCCATCTGCTGGTACTGCTCGCGGGTGATGTCCGGCTGAAGGTCCACGATGCTCTCGACCCGGCTCACCCCTGGCTGCTGGCCCAGCCAACGGCTCAGGTCATAAGCCTCGCCGACCCGCGCGAGGGTCAGCGGGGATCCGCCCCCGTAGCGCAGCACCAGAACGATCCGATTGGCGTCCCCTCCCGGAAACTCCTCCCGGAGCAGCTCGTCTCCACGTCGCGATTCCGCCGTTGGCGGTAGTGACGTGGCGTCGCCCGCGCCGACCCGAAGATGGAGAAACGGCAGCCCTAGGAGCAGCAATAGCGCGGTCACGGGAAGGAACACTCGCCAGGGATAGGCCATCACGATGGAAGCCAGGCGGTGCCAGAACTCGGTGCCCGCGCCGGCCGTCGGGGCGCCGATGAACGGAAGGCGCAGGGCGTCCACCCGCGGCCCGAGGATAGCCAACACCGCCGGCAAAAACGTCAGGCTGTACAGGACCGCCAGGCTCACAACCAGTGTGCCTGCCAGTCCCAGAGTTCCGATGCTGCCCAGGCCGAGGAGCAACATGCCGAGCAGGCCGATCGCGACCGTCACTCCCGAGAAGAGAATGGCCCGCCCGGCCGTGGCCATCGTGCGCGCCAGGGCGTCGGGCACCGAGTGCCCGCGCACCTCTTCGCGGAAGCGGCTCACGATGAACAGCGAGTAATCGATCGCCACGCCCAGCCCGATCATGGTCACGATATTGGGCGCGTAGACCGACACCGACATGTGGCGCGCGAGCAGGTGCGTGCCGGCAAGACCACCGGTCATGGCCAGGAGTCCCACGCCAAGCGGCAGCAGGGCTGCGACCACCGCCCCAAAGGCAACGAGCAAGAGCACGGCCACGACGGGCAGGATCACCGTCTCCGCCCGTCTTAGGTCGTGCTTCGCGACGTCGATGAAGTCGCGATGGAGCGGGATGCCGCCCTCCGCGACCACGTCGAGTGTGTCTGATCGGACCTTGCCGCGCAGCGACGGGTACAGATCAGCCGGCAGGGACGAGAACTCGAGCGAGGCAAAACCCGAGGACCGTTCTTTGAGCTCCACGATCGCCAGCGTCCGATGCCCGTCGTGGGACACGTAGTGGGGATCGGGCGGACCGGCATCGTACGCGGTTCGGACGCGCGCGACCCGGCTGTCCTCTCGAAGCGGCGCCAGCGTGCGCTCGACCTCGGACCGGAACGCCGGGTCGGTGGCCCGGAGTGTCTTACTGCTGAGGATCAGGTTGAATGAGGCCGGTCGGACGGGCAATTCCTTTGCGATGAGATCGGCGGCCCGTCCGGACTCTGTTCTGGCGAGGGTGGTCGCGGCGTCGAGCTTTCCGCCCTCGCTCATCAGCCCCAGCGACGCCGCCAGCGACAGGGCGGAGAGGCCCATGACCCACCAGCGCACGCGATACACGAAGCGTCCCCAGGTCGCGAACATTCAGGAAGTCACCCGACCCCAAGCATAGAATACGCGGTTGGCCTCGGCCAGCCGCGCGGCTCAACTCTATCAGCCCCGCGCGTATCAGTCTTTGGACATTGCGCACGCCGACCGCTCGGATCATCGTGATGTCAGCATGATCAGCGATCGCATTCGAAGCGTCTGGCTAGGCGTGGCGGCGCTGCTGGCCCTCGCGGGAACGGTGGCGGCGGAGCCGTGGAGCCGCGCCCGCCTCGACACCCTGCCCGATTGCGCGTTCGCAATCATCGAGACGGCTCCGGACGGGCGCAGGCTGCGCCACCTACCCCACCACGACGAAACCGGCGCCCTCGATCCCGCCCACCTGGCGGCGGCCCGCGCGCGCCTCGGCCAGGTCAGGTGGCTCGATCCCGCGTCGGAAGGACTCGCCCGCCGCCATCTCGACGAGCACGCAAGCCAACTCAGCCGCCGCGATCAGCGCGGGCGCGGCTCGCGATAGCTCTCCGGGAGGTGGCGCTTCAGACCGGCATCACCCCGTGCTTTTTCCAGGGACGCTCCACCTTTTTGGTCCGCGCCATCTCGAGCGCCCGGATGATCACGGGACGGGTCTCGCGCGGATCGATGACATCGTCGATGAAGGCGCCACCGGCAGCGATATAGGGATTGATCAGCTTGCGGAACTCCTCCACACGGCGGGCGCGCTCTTCCTCGGGGCTGGCAGCGGCGGCGATCTCCTTGCGGAACACGATATTGGTGCCCCCTTCGGGTCCCATGACCGAGATCTCCGCCGTGGGCCACGCCACGATCAAATCGGGCTCGTAGGCTTTGCCGCACATGACGAAGTAGCCGGCGCCGTAGGCCTTGCGCAGGACCACGGTGACCTTCGGCACGGTGGCTTCACTGACCGCGTAGAGCATCTTGGCCCCGTGCCGGATGATCCCTTCTTTCTCCACCTTGGATCCCACGAGGAAGCCCGGCACGTCCTGGAGGAAGACCAGCGGGATGTGGAAGGCGTCGCAGAGCATGATGAAACGCGCCGCCTTGTCCGCCGAATTCACGTCGAGCGCGCCGCCGAGCACCATGGGCTGATTGGCCACGATGCCCGCGGGGCGTCCGCCGAACCGGGCGAAGCCGGTGATGAGGTTCTTGGCCCAGCCGGGCTTGATCTCGAAGAAGCGCCCGTGGTCGACGAGATGCCCGATGACCTTTTTCATGTCGTAGGCGCGTCGCGCGCTGTCCGGCACGATGCTGAGCAGCGCCTCGTCCATCCGGTCCGCCGGGTCGTCGCACGGCAGCACCGGAGGCTGCTCGAGGTTCGAGGACGGGAAAAAGGAGAGGTACGCCTTGACGGCGGCGATGCAGGCATCGTCGTCGGCCACCTCGAGATCGGCCACGCCCGAGATCTCGGTGTGAACCTTTGAGCCGCCCAGTTCTTCCGGCGTGACGTCTTCGCCCACGATCGCCTTGACCAGGGGCGGGCCGCCCAGGGCCATGTGGCTCGTGCCCTTGACCATCGGGACGAAGTCGGCCAGCGCGGGGATGTAGGCGGTCCCCGCGGCGCCGGGTCCCATCATGGCCGCCACCATCGGAACCACCCCCGACATGATGGACTCCTCACGGAAAAGGAAGCCCGACTGGGCGAAGGTCGAGCCGATGGCCTCCTGAATGCGGGCTCCCGCCGAGTCGATGAGCCAGATCATCGGCATCCGCTTGCTGAGCGCGATCTCACGGGCGCGGTTGCACTTCACTTCCGCGGTGCGCCCCATGGAGCCGGCCATCACGGTGAAGTCGTAGGCGATCAGCGACGCCGGCCGACCGTTGATCTTGCCGAAGCCCGTCACGACGCCGTCGGCCGGCGTCTCTTTGCCCTTCATCGCGGGCGAGATATTGGCATGGGTCGCCAGCAAGCCGATCTCATGGAAGGAATCGGGATCGAAGAGCCGCTCGATGCGCTCCCGCACCGTGAGCTTGCCCTCGGCGTGTTGCTTGGCGATGGCCTCGGAGCCACCCATGGCGAGCGCCCGCTGGCGCCGCGCCTTCAGCTCATCGACCAGCTCCTTCATGCCCATGGCCAGCTCCTCTCAGCCCTTCAGCTGGCCCGAGACGATGCGCTGGCGGACGATGAGGTCGGTGGGCGGCGGCGAGCCGCTGATCATAGTGAGCATGGTCGCGATCTCGCTCCGATGATGGGTGGCGTGGTTGGCCACGTGCTGGAGCAGCTGCCAGAGCGGCGCCGTCCACGGCTCCTTCTTCGTGCCTTTGTAGTCCAGCGCGCGCTCGAGGTCCGCGGGCGTGAGCCCACCGATGAAGCGACGGTGGTCCGCCTCGAAGCCATCCCAAGTCCGACGGAGATCGGCGAGAGACGCGAAGTCCCCGTCACCGGGGAGATGAGTGGGCGCCGCGCCCTTCCAGCGCTCGAGCCAGATCCAGTCGGCGCCGTAGGTGTGGGCGAGCATCCCCTTGAGCGTGGGGCAGCTGAACTGCTTGCCGACCTCGTGCCGCGCCGTGTCCTCGCCGAGCGCGGTGGTCACCTCGAACAGCCGCCGGTTGGCCCACCAGTGGTAGTCGTAGAGACCGCGGATCAGCGTCACGCTCTCCATCGCGCGCTCCTTACTCGAGGACGGCGACCGTCTCGCCTTCCTGCACCGTCTGGCCTTCGGCCACCCTGATCTCCTTCACCTTGCCGGCCCGCGGCGCCTCCACGGGGATCTCCATCTTCATGGACTCCAGCACGATGACCGGATCGCCGGCGGCCACCGAGTCGCCCGGCTTGCTCGTGATCTGGAAGACCACCCCGGTGATGTGCGCCTTGACGTCTTCAGCCATTGAAGGCTCCTTGTTCGACCATCTGGGTATGCACCGATCCCGTGCTGAACGCGGCGCTCGCGATCACGCGCTGGTGAAACGGGATCACGGTCTTGACTCCCTCGACCACGAAGCCGGCGAGGGCGCTGCGCATCCGGTCGAGGGCCTCCTCCCGCGTCGTGCCGGCGGCCACCAGCTTCGCGAGCAGCGGGTCGTAGTGTACCGAAACATCGACCCCTTCCGCGACTCCGCATTCCACGCGGATGCCGGGACCCTCCGGCAGGACCAGTCGGGTGATCCGGCCCGGGGAAGGCAGGAAGCCCTTGGCCGGGTCCTCCGCGTAGATGCGGCACTCGATGCTCGCGCCCCGTTGAACGATGCTTTCCTGCCGCCACGGCACGGGCTCGTCGGCGGCCACCTGGAGCTGGGCCTGGACCAGGTCGACGTCCGTCACCTCCTCCGTGACCGGATGCTCGACCTGCAGCCGCGTGTTCATCTCGAGGAAATAGAACCGATCGTCCTTGACCATGAACTCCATGGTGCCGGCATTGACATAGCCCACCGCCTTGGCGCCGGTCACGGCCGCCGCGGCGAGCCGAGCCTTGAGCTCCGCTGGAAGGCTAGGCGCCGGACTCTCCTCGATCAGCTTTTGGTGCCGGCGCTGGATGGAGCACTCGCGCTCGTGCAAGTGCACGACCTGTCCGAGACGGTCGCCGAAGACCTGCACCTCGACGTGCCGCGGGGCTTCGAGGAAACGCTCGACGAAGAGGTCCGCCGAGCCGAAGGCCGCCACGGCCCTGCGTTGGGCGGAGGCAAAGGCCGTCCCGAGCGCGTCGTCCCCGCTCACCTTGACCATGCCTATGCCGCCGCCGCCCGCGGCCGCCTTGATGATGATGGGATAGCCGATCCGAGCGGCAAGACCGCGCGCGCCCTCGACGGAGTCCACCGGCCCGTCGCTGCCCGGAACGATCGGAACTCCGGCCGAGGCCATCAACCGGCGGGCGCCGACCTTGTCGCCCATCTGCTGGATCACGCGCCAGGGCGGGCCAATGAAGACGAGGCCCGCCTCTTCGCACGCTTTGGCGAAACGCCAGTTCTCGGACAGGAAACCGTAGCCGGGATGGATCGCCTCGGCGCCGGTGCGGCGGGCCGCCTCGAGAATGCGCTCGACGCTGAGATAGCTGTCACGGGCGGGCGCCGGCCCGATGGGCACGGCGTGGTCGGCCTCGGCAACGAAGGGCCAGCCGGCGTCGGCTTCGGAATACACTGCGATCGCGCGGACACCGAGCGAGCGACACGCGCGAATGATCCGACGGGCGATCTCCCCCCGGTTGGCGATGAGGACGTTGGAGAACACTGCGTCAGGCGGGTTGAGCGAGCTCCGAGGAGGCCAGATCCACCGCGGCCGCGCGCCAGCCCGACTCAGACGGCGCCCAGCGTGCGGTGATCGTGAGGGCGCCCCGCTGCCCCTCGAGCCGGATCTTCACCGCGCGCTCCTGGCCGATCTTGGTGAAGGCGACCAGCCGGTTGCTCCGCGGCGCGACACGCTCGAGCATCGGCTCGATGTGCTCGTTCCATGCGGCGCCGGGAATGAGCCATCGGCGCGCGGCCGCCGGGTCTCCTCCCACGAGGGCACCCCCAAAAGCCTCGAGCGCGTTCTTGAGATCTTCAGGCACACTCCACGGCCGGCCAATCTGCTCGAGGCGGATGAACTCCCTCGCGTCGTCGCTGAGCGAGCCAACCTCCTCGTCCGCATTCATCCGCACGAGGGGCGGCAACCCCTGACCCGTCACACCGCCCGCGGCCTTCAACAGCGCTTCCAGCTGTCGCTGCCAGGCGCCGGCTCGCTCCTCGAGCGCGGGCTGCCGCAGCAGGTGACGGAGCACGACTTCGCCCGCGGCAATGTGCCGCCGCTCGTCCTCGACGCAGCGGACGAGGATGCGTCGCGTGGGCGGCTCGTAGACGGCATTGGCCTGGTAGAGGTGAGCCTGGTAGGCCGACAGCAGGTGCGGCTTGAGCACTCGGTAGACGCCGACGACTCGCTCCACGGTCTGCTCCGGCCGCTCGGGACTTTCGAGGGCGTCCACGAAGGCCACGAAGGCCGGATTCGGGGGCTCCGACACCTGGGCCGAGGCACGCAGCTCGGGCAGCCGCCGACCCCAGGCGTCGCAGTGCTGGGCATTGTCCCAGACGTGGCGGCCCATGAGGAGCTTGGCCGAGAGCTCCGGTGTCAGCGCGATCCACCCGCCGAGAGTGCGCATCATGCGCTCGGCAGCATAACGGTAATTGCGGACGAGGCGCGCAGAGTCCTCGACGAGGAACTGCCCGGTCAGCGGATGCGTCACAGCCCTAATAAACGGCGGAGCGCTGGGTTGTCTTGATCAACCGCTCGATCTCTTCCTCGGTGAAGCCGCCCAGCTCCCGCGCCTCCTTGGCGATGGAGATGGGGACCACCTCGTGATCGCCGTCACGCCGGATGCCGCCCAGGTTGAAGCGCTCGTCGATGCTCTCCTGGAACTCGATGGCCTTCTTCCGCCGCTCCGGATCACCCTCGGTGAGCTTGGTCAGCCATTTCGAGCCCATGCGCACGTGGGTGATCTCGTCGGCCAGCACGAAATCCACAGCCCGCTCGAGAATCGGATCACCGATCTTCCGGGCGATGTGGACCAGTTGATTGAAGACATCGCACGCCAAGCCCTCGAGCCCGCGGTTGACGCCGGCCACGCGGGCGGCGGCGTCCTCGGCGCACGCACAGCGCCACAGGATGGTGGTCTCGGGGAACTCGCCGATATAGCCCTCGAGGTGCTCGAGGAGCCGAATATAGATGTCGACGTGGCGCGACTCGTCCCAGACCTGGCGCGCCATGTCCATGGTGAACTCCCAGGGCGCGTCGGGGAAGTCGCAGACGGTGCGGCCGGCACCCTCCATCGCCTGCAGCTCGCCCACCATGATGCCGTGGACGCGCTCCTTGATGGACTCGCGGGTGAACAGGTCGGGGAACGGCGGCAGCCCCTGATCGATCTTGAGCCGAGCGACATCGCGCGCCCGCATGCGGATCATTCGGTCCTCGCGGGCCAGCTTGTCGTAGGCGATCGGGCGTTCCATTGCTCCACCCCCAGAAAATGAACCGTCGTTCAGCCAATATAGCCGAAGCCGCCGGAGAAGGCAACGAGACCCTTCAAGGGCGATGCGGGCGCCTACACTCCCAAGAGCCGAGGCAGGACGAGGGTGAGCCACGGGAAGAGGATCACGAGGAGCAGTCCGACGCAGAGGAAAAGGACGTAAGGGATCATGGGTCGAACTGCTCGATCGACGCTGATCTTGGCGATTCCGCACGAAATAAAGAGACCGACCCCGATGGGGGGCAGGAACAGGCCGATGCCCGTCGCGGCCACGACCACAATGGCGTAATGGACGAGGTCGATGTTGAACTGCTTGACCACCGGCAGAAAGGTCGGTAGCAGAATCACGACGGCGGGCAGACCCTCGAGCACGGCACCCAGCACGATGAACAGCAGCGCCGTGAACACGAGGAACAGGGTCGGCCCCGCCGACATGGCGGTCATCGCCTTCAAAAGGACGGTCGGCACCTGTTGGACGGCCAGGATCCACGCCACAACCGCGGCCGTTCCCAAGAGGAAACAGACGGCCGCCGTGACAACCGCGCTCTGGATCAGGATCTCGGGGAGCTGCGCCAAGCGGATCTCCCGGTATACGAAGAGGCCCACGATGGCGGCGTAGAAGACCGCGACCGCGGCCGCCTCGGTCGGCGTCACGACGCCGCCCAAGATGCCTCCGAAGATGATCACGGGCAGGCCGAGCGGAATGAGGGCGTCCACGAAGGTGCGCCCCAGTTCGCGCAGGCTCGCCCGCTGGGCCGGCGCCATCCCGCTCCGGCGCGCGTCAACGTAGATGTAGACCATAATGGCGACGGCCAGAACGAAGGCGGGGATGAAGCCCCCGACGAACAGCGCGGCCACCGACACATTGGCGATCGATCCGATCACGATCATGAGGATGCACGGCGGCACAAGGATCCCCATCGCAGACGCGGCGGCAACGACACTGACGGCCTGCTCGGGCTTGTACCCGGCCCGCGTCATTGGCGGGATCATCGTCGCGCCGATGGCTGAGACGTCCGCGATCGTTGAGCCCGAGATCCCGGAAAAGATGTATTCCGCAATCACCACCGCCATGGCGAGGCCGCCCCTGATCCAGCCGACCAGGGCCTGGGCGAACCGGACGAGGCGAACGGCAATGCCACCGGTCTCCATCAGCGCGCCGGCCAAAATGAAGAGCGGGATGGCCAGCAGCACGAACGAATCCACGGAGAGGAAGACCTGCTGGACGATGATCGTGAGCGGGTAGGCGCCGCTCCACCACAGGCCCACGAAGGCGGCCATGCCGACGGTGAAGGCCACCGGGACCGCGAGAAGAAGGAGACAGAGGAACGTGACCGCGGTGAGCGCGATCACGCGACGAGCTCGCGAAGCCCGCGCCAGAGCGGAGCCAGGCTCTGGACGACCATCAGGGCCCCGCCCGTCGGCATGGCGGCGTAGATCCATGCCTTCGAGACCCCCATCACCGGCGTCTGCTGAGCCGATCCCAGCTCGACGAAGACCCAGCCCTGCCAGATGAGCGCAAGCGAAAACGCGATGACGATCAGGGAGCCGAAGACCCCAGCGGCTCGCTGGAGCCGCAGTGGCATCCGGTCGACAAGCAAGTGCAGGCGGAAGTGGGCGCCGCGCTCGACGCCCACCGCCGCTCCGAGGAACACCACCCAGACAAAGCACGCCCGCGCGATCTCGTCGTACCACGTGAAGGTGCTGGCCAGCACGTAACGAGAGAAGACGCCGAGCATGAGGTCCACGGAGAGGATCGCCATCAGGACCAGGCAGACCCACTCCGCGCCGTGAGTCAGAAGCGGCCTAAGCACTCGGCTACTCGGCGGCCTTGACGGCCGCCTGAATGCGGTCCATCCACTCCTTGCCGACCTTGGTGGTCACGAGGTCGTAAGCGGGGCCCATGCGCCCCTGAAACGCCTTGAGGTCCTTGACCTCGTTCACCTGAACGCCATACTTCTTGATGAACTCCAGGTCGGTTTTCTCCTTCTCGATCTCCGCCTTCCGATCCACGGCGCAGGCGGCCTTGCCCGCCTCGTCGACCGCCTGGCGGAGATCCGGCGGCAGGGCCTGATATTTCTTCATGTTGGTGAACCAGGAGATCGGCGGATACGTATGCTTGGTCAGCGAGTAATACTTCGTGACTTCGTAGAACTTGTCGGAAACCACCGTGAACACCGGCGACTCCATCGCGTCCACGGTCCCCTGCTTCATGGCCAGGTAGACTTCGCCCCAGGGCATGGGAACGGGGTTGGCGCCGAGCTGCTTCATCATGCTCACGTAGATCGGCGACTCCTGCACGCGGACCGTCTGCCCCTTCATGTCGTCCGGTGTATTGATCGGCCGCTTGTTCGATTGCATGTTGCGGAAGCCCCAGCCGCCACCGAAGCAGAGGCCCTTGACTCCTTTGGCCTCCATCTTCTTGAACAGTTCCTGGCCGATCGGTCCGTCCATCACCTTCCACGCCTGCTCCCGGGTCGTCCAGAGGAACGGCAGATCGAGCGGCAGGTAGGCCGGCTCGAAGATGCCGCCGATCGGCGCGCTTCCCACGGGCGCAACGTCGATGGTCCCCAGCTGCACCCCCTCGAGGGTCGCCCCCTCGCCGCGCGCGAGCTGGTTATTGATGTAGACCTCCGCCTTGATGCGACCCTTGGACTTCTCAGCCACGACCTTGGCGAACTCGTAGGCCGCTGAGTTCCGCGGACTCTCGCCCGCGTTGACGGTGGCGACCTTCATGACGATCGGGGCCTGGGCTTCGGCCGGCGCGCACCAAACACCGACCGTGAAAACTGCGCAGGCGAGCATGCTGGCAAAGAGAGGCTGGCCGCTGTTGGTTCGCATGGATCTTTCCCTCCTCGATTGTCAGGTTCCCGCACCGATCCGTTCGCTGACGCGCGCTGCCCGAATACACCCGCAAAATGTCGGAGTCAATACGCCCCTTTTCCCGCGGCGTGGCCGGCAAGTCGACCCCTCAGACTCGCTCCTTGAACTCCTTGCCCAGCAGGCCCTCGGGGCGGACTAACAGGACCACGATGATGACGACGAAGGCCAGGGTGTTCTTGAACTGGATGGTGAGATAGGCGCCCGTCAGGCTCTCGGCCACTCCCAGGATGAGCGCGCCTACCACCGCGCCCGGCAGGCTGTTGAGCCCTCCCAACACGGCGGCGGCGAAACCCTTGAGAAAGGGATCGAGCATGAACTGCGGGTCGAGCAGAAGGGCCGGGGCCAGGAAGATGCCGGCGACTACTCCGAGCGCTGAAGCAACCCCCCAAGAAAGCGAGAGCACCAATCGGGTCGGGATGCCGAGCGTCTGGGCCGCCATCACGTTCTCCGAGGTCGCCCGCATGGCGAGCCCGAGCCGCGTCTTCTGCACGAGGAGGTAGAGCAGCGCGCTGCCGACGAGCCCCGCGCCCATGGTGGCCAGGGAAAGCTGGCTCACCACCACCAGGCCCAGCTTGTAGGTCTTCGTGTCCGAGATGGGAAACGGCAGGGCCACGGGCTCGGCGCCCCACACGTAGACCACGACGCCTTCCAGGATGAGGGCCAGGCCCAGCGTCAGGATGACCATGCCCAGCAGGTTGGCGCCCTCGCGCTGAGCCCGGACCAGCACGGTGAAGTAGAAAGCGATCCCGATGGCGGCGCCCACCAGCAGGCTCGCCGCCAGCGCCACCGGGAAGGCGTAGCGGTTCGAGAGCAGCGAGAAGGCGACGAACGTCGCGATGGTCGCGATGTTGCCGTGGGCGAAGTTGAGCACCCGCGTGGACCGGTAGATCAGCACGATACCGAGGGCCACCAGGGCGTACAGGCTCCCCGCCGAGAAGCCGCTGAGCATGTACTGGAGCAACTTTTCCATTATCTGAACGGCCACAATTGGAAATAGAGCCGCGTCTTGAGCCAGCGACCGAACAGCCCCAGCGGCTCGAACATGAGGACAACCAGAATGGCCACGCCGAAGACCACCGGCACGAGCCCGCGCAGGTTGAGCAGCCCCAGCCAGTGCGGCACAAGCTGGACGAAGGCTGCGCCCAGGAGGGCACCTTCGATGGAGGCCACGCCGCCGATGATCACAGCCACGAAAAGGGTCAGCGACTCTCCGATGTTGAAGATCTGGGGCTCGATGTGCCCGAGCACCTGGGCGTAGAGCGCCCCGTGGACGCCAGTGTAGAAGGACGAGATGGCGAAGGCCAACAGCTTGTAGCGCGTGAGGTTGATCCCGTTGACCTCGGCGGCGATGTCCGAATCCCGGATGGCGATGAAGGCGCGCCCCACGTAGGAGGAGATAAGGTTGTAGGTCGCGAGGGTGAAAAGCGCCAGCAGCAGCACATACGCGTAGTACTCGTAGCGATTGCTCGACAGCCCGAACATCGGCTTGAGCTTGGCGATCGTCAGGCCGGAGCGCCCGCCCGAGAGCACCTCCCAGTTGACGAACACCTGGTAGACGGCCACACCGAAGCCCAGGGTCGCAATGGACAGGTACGGGCCCTTGAGCCTCAGCGAGGGGAATCCCACGACGACGCCCGCTAGCGCTGCCAGCAGCCCGGCGCCGCCGAGCGCCACGAGGAAGGGCGCGCCCCAGATACGCATGTGGCCGAACGCGAAGGCCCCGATGGCAAGGAAGCCCGCCTGGCCGAAAGAGATCTGGCCCGTGTAGCCGATGAGGAGATTCTGGCCCATCACGCCGATGGCGTAGAGCGCTACCAAGGTGAGCCGGAAGACGGTGGACTCGGGCGCGATCCACGGGACGACGGCTACCACCGACAAGAGCAGAAGCAGCAGCGTCCGCGTGGAGGTCTTCCGCGCGAAGCGGAGATCCTCCCGGTACGATTCGACGAGATCCATTCAGTCCTTGTAGAGGCTCTTGATCAGGTCGGCGTAGCGCGTCTCGAGCGACCGGCGCTTGACCTTCTTCGTCGGGGTCACGTCGCCCTCCTCTTCGTAGAAGCGCCGCGGCAGGAGCGCGACCTTCTTGACGCTTTCCACCTGGGACAGCGTCTTGTTGACCTTGTCCACCTCGCCCTTGATGAGCGCGACCACCTCGGGGTTCTGGGTCAGGTCCTGGAAGGTGGTGAATGGAACGCGGTGGTCCTGGGCGAACTTGGTGACGTTGTCCTCGTCGATCAGGATCAGGGCCGAGACGAACTTGCGCCTGTCGCCGATGACCACGGCATCCTGGATGTAGGGACTGAACTTGAGCTTGTTCTCGATGTAGGCCGGGGTGATGTTTTTGCCGCCGGCGGTGATGATGATGTCCTTCTTGCGGTCCATGATCTTGAGGTAGCCGTCGTCCCAGGCCCCCACGTCGCCCGTGTGCAGCCAGCCGTCCCTGTCGATCGTCTGCGCGGTCAGCTCAGAGTCCTTGAAGTAGCCCTTGAAGACGTGGGGGCCGCGCGTGAGGATCTCGCCATCCTCGGCCAGCTTCACCTCGACACCCGGCAGCGGCGCCCCCACCGTGCCTACCCGCGGGCGAGCCACGGGGTTCAGCGAGATCACCCCCGTGGACTCGGTCATACCGTAACCCTCGATGAGCGGGATGCCGAGGGCGTGGTAGTACTCGAACAGCTCCGGCGAGGCCGGAGCGGCGCCACAGACGGCGATGCGGATACGGTCGAAGCCCAGCCGGCGCTTGAGCGGCAGCAGCACGGCCCAATACGCCAGGCGGTAGAGCAGCGCGAGCCCGAGCGGCGGGCCGGCGGGCGCGTACTTAACCCGCGCGTAGCGCCGGCCGATGGCGACCGCCGCCCGGTAGAGCCGCCGCTTGAGCCACGTTGAGTCGTCCATGCGCAGCTCTACCGTCGAGGCCAGCTTCTCCCAGATGCGCGGCACGCTGCCGAAGTAGGTGGGCGAGACCTCGCGGAGGTTCTGGAACAGCGTGTCCATGCTCTCGACGAAGTTGACGACATAGCCGGCCTGGACGGCGCCGAAGACCGTGATGAGGTTCTCGTAGATGTGGGCGAAGGGCAGGTAGGAGACCACCTCGTCCCGCTCGCTCACCGGGTTGACCATCTGCCCGGCGTTGGTGCCCCAGATGATCGAGGCATGCGAGAGCATGGCGCCCTTGGGCGGCCCGGTGGTGCCAGAGGTGTAGATGATCATGGCCGTGTCCTCGGGTGCGATGGCGCGGCGGCGCTCCTCGACTGCGCCCGGGCGGGACTCGGCATAGGTCAGCCCCTGCTTGAGGAAGTCGTCGAAGAACACGACGCGCTCGTCGACGAAACCCCAGAGGCCCTTGGCGTCCCAGACCACGATACGCTCCACCCGCGTGTCGCCGAGGATCGCGAGCGTCTTGTCGAGCTGCTCCTCGTTCTCGACGAAGACGAGGCGGGCTTCGGAGTGGTTGAGCAGGTAGCTGATCTGCTCGGGCGCCGAGGTGGGATAGATGCCGCAGGTGGCGCCGCCGGCCGTCTGGATGCCGAGGTGGCAGTAAAGCCACTCGGGGCGGTTCTCGCCCAGCACGGCCACGTTCTCCTGGGGATGCAGGCCGAAGCCGAGGAGCGCCGCAGCCACCTTGTCCACCTGCTCTCCGTACTCGCGCCAGGAGACCCGATGCCAGACCCCATATTCCTTGAAGCGGATGGCCAGCCGGTCGCCCAGCCGCACCACCTGCCGCGCGAACAGCTCCGGCAGCGTCCGAGCCGAGGAACCCATCATCACCATCTCCTCCTCTTGCGGTAGAGCCGCCACCCCTTGGCCGAGGTCTCGGCTCCGCCCACTCCGAGATAGACTTCCCGCACGTCCTCGTTCTCCATTAGCTCGCGCGCCGGCCCCTCGAGCACCAGGCGGCCGGCCTCCAGGATGGCGCCGCGCTGGGCGACGCCGAGGGCCAGCCGCGCGTTCTGTTCCACGAGCAAAATGGTGGTGCCGGTGTGGCTGATGGTGCCCAGGGCCTCGTAGACGGTCTTGGCCACGCGCGGTGCCAGCCCCAGTGAGGGCTCGTCGAGCATCATCAGCCGCGGGCGCCTCAGCATGGCGCGGCCGAGCGCCAGCATCTGCTGCTCGCCTCCCGAGAGCGTCTCGGCCTCCTGGTGCGCACGCTCCTTGAGGATAGGGAACATGCCGTAGACGAAATCGAGATCCTTCCTGACGCCGCCGTCACGGCGGCCCCAGAGGCCGAGCTCGAGGTTCTCCGCCACCGTGAGCTCGCGGAACAGCCCCCGGTCCTCGGGCACGTAGACGACGCCGAGCCGCGCGACCGCCTCCGGCTGCCAGCCGTCGATGCGCCGGCCACGAAAGAGGATCTCGCCCTTCTTCGGCTGATCCTTGAGCAGCCCGGCGACGGTCTTGAGCAGTGTGGTCTTCCCCGCACCGTTGGGGCCGAGGACCGTATAGATCTCCCCTTCCTCCACCTCCAGCGAAACGCCGAACAGCGCGTAGATCCGGTCGAAGTAGAGGGTCTCGATGCTCGACACCTTGAGCAAGGCAGTCACGCGATCATTCTCCCAAGTACGCCTTGATCACCTCGGGGTGGCGCTGCACCTCGGCCGGCGTGCCCTCGGCGATCTTGACCCCGTGGTCCAGCGCGACCATCCGCCCCGCCAGCCTGGACGCGATGCGGAGGTCGTGTTCGACCAGCAGCACGGTGATGCGGAAGCGGCCGCGGATCTCGTGGATCCAGTATGCGAACTCCTCCTTCTCCTCCTGGGTGAGCCCGGAAACGGGCTCGTCGAGCAACAGCAACGAGGGCTCCGTGGCCAGGGCCCGTCCCAGCTCCACCCGCTTCTGGACGCCGTAGGGGCAGTCGGCCGCGCGCGCCTTCCGCACGACTTCGAGGTTGAGGAACTCGATGATCTCCTCGCAGCGCCGCCGGTGGCTGATCTCCTCCGCCCGGAGCCGGAGGACACCCGCCAGGAAGTTCTTCCTGAAGTGCAGGTGTCGCCCGACCATGATGTTGTCGAGCACCGTCATGTTGTGGAAGAGCCGGAGGTTCTGGAAGGTGCGGGCGATGCCGAGCCGCGTGACCTCGTCCGGCGAGCGGCCCAGCAGGCTCGCGCCGCGGAAGCCGATGGCGCCCGCCGTGGGCCGGTAGATGCCGGTGATGCAGTTGAAGAGCGAGGTCTTCCCGGAGCCGTTGGGGCCGATGACGGCGAGGGTCTCCGTTTCTGCGATGGTGACCCCGACCTCCTGGAGGGCTCTGATCCCGCCGAAGCTGAGCGAGACGTCCCTGACCTCGAGCAGTCCTCCCATTCTCAGACGAGGGCGCTGTGCAATCTCATGGGCGGTTTCCTCGGCAAACACCGGGGGAGAGCCGCGTCCGGCTCTCCCCCCGGTTCCCAGCGGGCGCGGCCGGCGCCCACGTCTAGAAGTGCGGCTTGAAGAGCTGGTACGACGCGACCTCGGTGTAGGAGTTGTTCGCCGCCTTGTCGGCTCGGATCAGGCGCACGGCGTTCAGTCCGTGGCGCTGGTTTGGCCCGAAGGTAATCGGCGCCGTCACGCCCATGCTGTCGAAGTTCTTGATGCCCTCCATGCCCTCGACGAAACTCTCTCGGTTGAGATTGCGGCCGGCGCGCCGGATCCCCTCGAGCGCCAGCATCATGGCCGCCGACCCCGTGAGCGCCGTGTTCTCTTTGCCGATGAGCTTGGGCTCGTACTTCGTGACGATCTCCAGAACCTTCTTGCCGGCCGGCTCATCCGCGGTGGCCTGAAGGCCCGCGAAGTGAGCGCCTTCCCACAGCTCGCCCAGCAGCTTGTACATGATGAGGTAATCGCCGAGCGGGAAGGAGGCGACCACCTTGGGCCGGTAGCCGACTTTGGCCATCTCCTTCACGATGTTGGCGCCGTGGGTGATCGTGGAATAGATGACGACGACATCGGCGCCCGACTCCTTGAGCTTGAGCGCGTGGGTGCCCAGCTCGCGGTCCGAGATCTCATAGGACACGGCCGCGGCCAGGGCCGCCTTGCCGCCCGCGCCCTTGAGCCCGCGGTTCACGCCCTCGAGGCCGCCCTTGCCGTACTCGTCGTTCTGGTGGAAGACCGCCACTTTCTTCGCCCCGAGCTTGTTGACGGCGAAGGTGGTCAGGAAGTCACCCTCGTCGACATAGTCCGGGTAGTTCACGAACACATAGCGGAGCTTGTCCTTCGGCTGCTTCGCCCAGATGGCGGGGTTGCCGTAGGGGTTGATGGTGAGGAACTTGTACTCGGCCACGTCCTCCTTGGCCGCGTTGAGCACGGCCGAGCCCAGCAGTCCCACGGTCAGGAAGGTCGAGTCCTTCATCTCCTTGAGGTTGGCCACCGCGCGGCCCGGATTGTAGCCGTCGTCCTTCATCACGATTTTGATCTTCCGCCCGTGGATGCCGCCCTGGTCATTGACGTACCGGCTCCACGCCTCGGCAGCCACGCCCGTATTGCCCCAGGCCGCGGCGGGACCGGACAGCGGGGTGGTGATCCCGATGGTTATTTCCGTGTCGGTGACGCCCGGGGCCTTGGGCTGGGCCAGCGCCGGCGTGACAGCCATGGCGAGCGTGAGCAGCGCTGCTCCGAATACTCTGATCCTCATCGGTGAGCCTCCTTGATGGGGTTGTGGCGCCCGAGCCTTGCACCTCCGGTCCACAGACGGGGGCGAGAATCCTCGGAAAAGTGAGCCGAGTATAGGGAGCCAGGGCGTGAGAAGTCAACCGTGCAGGTCGAACGGGATTCCATCCAGTTCGCCGGTTTGGCCTCTTCGCGCAAGCGCTCATCGGGCTTGGCGGGGATGAGGTTCCTCGGAAGGCGGCGACCCGTCGCCGGGACGCGAGCGGCGGCGTCCCTCGGACCCGCCGAGCAGGCTCGCCGGCCGGACGGAGTCTTCCCCGAAGCGCTCGGTGAGCCGGTCCAGCGCTCGCGCCAGACGCTCGCGGCGCGCGACATCGGGCTCGAGCAGCGAGAGCTGTCCCGCTCCCGCCGGCCCGAGCTCGGACACCGACAGGCCGATGAGTCTGACAGGCTGCCGGAGCGCCACGCGCTCGAGCAGCGCCGCAGCCTGCTGAAAGATGCGAAGCCCGTCGTGAGTGGCATCGCCCGTATGGCTTCGCGTGATGGTTGAGAAGTCCGTGAAGCGCAGCTTGAGCGTCACCGTGCGCCCCGCATAGCCCTCGCTGCGGAGCTCGCGCGCCACGCGCTCGGCCTGGGCGCGCAGGGTCGCGCGGAGCCGCTGGAGGTCTCGGTGGTCGGCGCCGAAGGTCTCTTCGGCCCCCATGGACTTGGGAGGCAAGAATGGCTCGACGGGACGGTCATCCCTTCCATGGGCCAGCGCCAGCAGGAACGCGCCGCCGATGCCGAAGCGCGCCTC
>JBKPCB010000007.1:0-12410 GCA_046727155.1 Candidatus Methylomirabilota bacterium
GCCTGACGTCGGAGCTGCGGCAGCAGTCCCAGCGAAGGATACGACTTTGCGGGATAGGCCTCGCGCACCGAGATGAGCTGGGTCGCGAGGTAGTTGAAGGCATCCGCCATCTGCCGGCCGCGCGCGAGCCCGACGGCGTCGTCCTCGTGGCAGTAGAGGAAATTGACGGTGCTTGCCTGGTCGTTGACGAAGTCGCCCACCGGCGTGCAGAGCTGGATGCGGCGCCGGTACTCGGCGATGCGCTTCTCCTGCTCCGCGAACTGGCCGAAGGTGAGGCCGAGGCTGCCCATCCCGCGATCGGCCGCGTCCAGCTCCGTGCCTGGGCTCGTCACCGCGACCCAGAGCGGCGGATGGGGGCGCTGGTAGACCTTCGGCAGGATGGTGCGCGACGGCATGGACCAGAACTGGCCTTCGTAGGCGTACTTTTCCGACGTCCACATCTTCGGCAGGCACCGCACGAACTCGTCCCAGGTCTTCTTTGTGAGGTCGGGGTTGGCATTGAAGCCGGCCAGCTCGGTCCACGTGGCCGAGCGGCCCGTGCCCACCTCGAGCCGGCCACCGGAGAGGATGTCGAGCACCGCCGTCCGCTCGGCGATCTTGATCGGATGGTTGAACCCGGGAACGCAGACGATGATGCCGTGGCCGACGTGGATTCGCCGCGTGATCATGGCGCAGGCGGTGAGGAAGAGCTCGGGCGCGGGGCAGTGGGAGTACTCCTCGAGGAAGTGGTGCTCGACGGCCCAGACCTGGTCGAAGCCCAGCTCGTCGGCCAGCTTCACCTGCTCCAGCGCATTGTTGTAGACGGTGCGCTCCGACTCCCGCGTCCAGGGGCGGGGCACCGACAGCTCGTAGAACAAACCGAATCTCACGTGTGCGTCTCCTCGAGACGGCCGAGCGTGATTCGGAGCCGCTCGCGCCGGGGATCGTGCTTTCCCGGATAGGATACTCCACGCCCCACCGGTCCTCGCGGCATGGCGCTACCCCTCCGCCAGGTGCTCGAGGATCGCCGCCCCGACGGCGGGCAGGCGGGAGAGGTCGCGCGAGAACTCCAGGCGGTGGAAGACCGGAGCATCGGTCATCCGGCCCAGGCGATCGAACTCCCCGCGGAGCCGCCCGCGGTCCGTCACGTCCAATCGGTAGGCATGCGTCAGCAAGGCCATGAATGCTTCGCGCGGCGATAGCCGAACGACTCGAATCGGCGCGCCGCCCGAGCGAGTCTCGTCGGGGGCGAGCACGAAGACGCGACGCATCGGAACCGGCTCGCGGCAAAAGCCGAGGCCGCCGAGGGTCGCGTCCAGTCGCTTCTTGTCGGAGTAATGCGCCACGTCGGAAAGCTCTGGGACCTCGCCGAACAGCTCGGAGATGACATGGGGCCAGAGTCGCAGCCCCGGATATGCCGGAAGGCCGACGAGCCCGCCTGCGGTTGCCTCGACCACGAGGCAGTCGTCCGTCAGCACGCGAAAGCCTTTCCCCGCGAAGCTCGCGGCCAGGGTGGACTTGCCCTGCCCCGTGGAGCCCATGAAGGCGATGGCCCCGGCGCCGTCGACCACCGCGCTCGCATGAAGCGCCAAGCCGCCGCGCAGGCTCACGACCAGGGGCAGCACCTGGTCGAGCAGGAGATGGCGAACCGTGTCGTAGGGAACTTCAGGCGCCGAGGCGCAGCCGACGCGCTCGCCATCGGGAGAAAGGAGAAAGTCCGCCAGCGAAGGAAACCGGAGCAGGTAATCCGAATCGAGCCGCCCGATAGACAGCCAGACCTCTCCGTTCGGCAGATGCCACTGGTGCAGCCACGAGGGCGGCGCCGCCGGCGGTGCGGTGACGACGCGCACGCGGCACTGCGATGCGACGCCGTCGACTTTGGGGAGCTCGGGCAAGGGCAGCTCGCTGTCGACGACGAGACCGCAGACGCGGTAATGGGTCATGGCGGGGCTAGGCGGAGTAGCGGGTGATGACCTCGGCGGCGAACTCTGCCGCCTCGGCCGCGGTGCGGAAGAGCTCGGGATGGCGCCGTTGCAGCTCGGCCTCGACTTCCGCCACGGATCGTTGCCCGTCGCAGAGGGTGAGCACGGTGAGCCGCGCCTGGCCCCAGGCGGTGAGCTTGGGGGCGAATCCCGGGTGGGTCCTCCTGAGATCTTCGGCGGAGAGCAGCATGCCGTGGAATGTCGAATGAGAGAATCGGGCCTGCCGGGCTCCGCCCCGCCACAGCTCGACGTCCCATCTCACCATCGTGTCGCGCGGGAGAATGCGCATGTCCACCTTGACCTGGTCGCCTGGCGCCACGCTCACCGGCTCGTCGATGGGAAAGAACACGTTTCGGCGTTTGATGGGCGCCGCCGCCAGCGGCGAGTTCGACATCGTCACCGATGGCGAGAGGCGGGCGGAAAACCATCCTCCGACCCCATGCAGCGTGCCCGCCCGCGTCACTGACACCGTGGCGGCGAGGGCGAGCTTCCCGAGCGACGGCCGTGACAGGTCGAGGGAGAGTCCCGCCGCCGGATCGCCCAGCAGCTGCTCGCCGCGCAGCTTCGCCGGGTAACCCGTATTGGCCGCCCAGCTGCGCGCCGGCCGGAAGTCGAATCCGCCGGGGGCCGTTTTCCAGAATTCGACCTGGGCGAAAAGCTCGGGGCTTTCGACCGGGGCCACCCAGAGCTCCAGCGCCGCGGGGACGATGGCACCGCCGGGCTTGAGCAGGCGAGCCCGCGCATCGGCGAAGAACTGGAGCACGCCGGCTTCGAAGCCGAAGCGCCCGATCTGGTCGGCCACGATGACGTCGGCCCGCTCCGGGAGCGTCGCGCGGGTTGAAACGTCCTTGATGAACTCGACCCGGTCCCCGAATCCATTGGCCCGGCAAATGGCCCGAGCCACCTCGATCATCCCGCCCGCGTCTATGGCATAGACCTTCCGCGCGCCCGCGCGGCAGGCCAGGAGCCCAAGGATGCCCGTGCCCGCGCCGAGATCCACGACGACATCACCCGGCTTCACGGTCTCCTGGATGGCGCGGCCAAATGCGGACAGCCGCGCGGGATCGGAGAGGTACTCGCGGTGCGCGTCGACGACCAGGGACACGGTGGTATGTCCTAGGCCGATGGTGTCAAAATCAGAGACACTGAGGATTCTTTCCGTTGGTCGCGTCGTTGCCGACCGTCGCCGACCCTTGTGTCAGCTTGGCGATGGTCCCGTACTCGGTCAATTGCGGCGTCGTGTAGGGTTTCTTGTCGCGCCGTTTCTTGGGAACCTGCTCCGAACGCTCTTTGTCCATGACCTATCCTCCTCCTTGGTGGTTGGGGTCACGCTCGAATCCACTTTTGAGCCAGATCTCGATGCCGAGCAGCATCCAGAGCCGCCGCACATACACGGTGTAGGTGGCGTCACCCGCGGCATAGGCGCCGGCCATACGCTCGTAGGTTCGGCGGGTATGGTCTCGCCGCAGCCAGCCGAGCGATGCCGTGACCGGCGCCTCGAAGAATGGCCGAACGTCTGCGGTTCCGAGCACTTCGGCGAAGACATGGGAGAAATCGGCCTTGTCTCGCCGGGTCCGCACCCGCTCGGGCAGGCAGCCGCTCATCGCCTCGCGCAGGACAAACTTGCTCCTATCCTCCCGCCGGCGCTGGTCTTCGGGCAGCGCCAGGGCGAACTCGACCACGCGCCGATCATGGAAGGGGTGACGGAGCTCGAGTCCCGATCGGGCCGCCGACCGATCGAGCATCTCCACGCCATGCGCATGCCAGCCGCTATTGAGGTGGTGCCTCAGGTCATTCTGGGCAAAAGTGGGCTCCGACTGCGGGCCGGCGGCGCGACGGAGCCTATCCCTCAGCCCGATTCGCGCCGCGAATGCGGGCTCGAGCCAGTCTGGGACCCGACTGGGCGACCAGGCGAGCTTTGCGGCCCGCCGCGCCGCCTTCGGCAAACACGGCCAGATTCCGTAATTCAACACGGAGAACATCGGGCGCGCGATGAGTCCGGCTCGGTAGTCCCAGTTCACCTGGCGGACGAATGCGGCGGCCCGGAGGCGCCGCAACAGGTCGGCGTAGTAATAAGGGCTGCCCGTGAGCCAATCGTCTCCGCCGTTACCCGTCAGCATCACGCGAATGCCGTGATCGCGGGCAATGCGTTTGAGCGAGTCCGACATGGCGCCAGTCGGGTATTCGGGGAAGTCTCTGGCCCGGTGGATATGCTCTTGCCACCAGTTCAGGCCGTAGCGGGATGCCGGCGCCGTATTCGCCTTGAGCGCCTGCAGCTTGACCACTTCGCTCGCATACCTGCTCTCGTCGCAGGCCAGTCCAGGGAAGGCGAGGGAAAACGTCTCGAAGCCCTCGTCGGTCACCCCGCCCGACCGGTGGAGCGACGCAACCGTCACCACTACCGAGGAGGAGTCGAGCCCGCCGCTCAGCTCGGCGCCAATGGGTCCGGGGGCCCGGAGCCGGCAACGGACGGCTTCGCCGAAGACGGCACAGAAGTGCTCGGCGTACTCGGCGTCCGTCCGATGGCTAACCGCGCGGCCGGCGTCGATGTCCCAGTACCGGGTCACCGTGAGGCGATCCGGGCGCACGATGAGAAAGTGAGCCGGCGGCAGGCGGAGGATGCCTCGATACAGCGTCTCCTCCCGATCCGTGATCTCGCAGGAGAGGTATTCGCCGATCATGCCTTCATTGGGCTCAGGCGAAATCCTGGCGTCCTCGAGGATCTGCCCCAATTCCGATCCGAAACGGAAGCGATGGCCGTCGGCCTGATAGTAGAGGGGCTTGACGCCCAGCGGATCTCGGGCGCAGAAGAGCCGTTGCTCCCGGCCATCCCAGATCGCGAAAGCGAAGTCGCCGACGATCCGCGCCGGGCAGGCGGGACCCCATTTCTCATAGGCTCTCAGCACGAGCTCGGCATCGGTGTCGTCTCGAAGCCGCATGCCCGCCGTCTCGAGCTCGGCTTTGAGCTCGGCCCGGTTGTCAACGCGGCCGTCCAGAACGAGGACGAGTTTGCCTGACTCGGAGGACAGCGGCTGGCTCTCCGCCAGCGACTCCGGCGTCGAGTGCAGCATCCGGTGCCCGAGACCGATCGCGCCTTCGACCCAGTACCCGGCCCCGTCCGGGCCGCGATGCGCCCCGGCATCGGCCATTCTCCGGACGAGCGCTGGATCTACCGGCTCGCCGCGGAGGTCGTAGATCCCGGCAATGCCGCTCATCGCTCGCGCTCCCGCCTCCAGCGCAGCAGCGGCTGATACGACGCGGCGCCTGCGGCCGCCGGCAGGACGCTGCCCGCCCGCTCGAGCCAGGCATGGGCCTCGAGCTTGCCGCCGGCGCGCCGCGTGCCGAGGATCAATTCGGCGGGGCCTTCATGAGCTGAGAGAAGACCGTACAAGACGAGGGCGCGGTGCAGGCAGGTCGGAGTGAACACATGATGACGGCCGGCTGCGTCAACGAGAAGGGCGAGGCGCTCCGCGCTGACGTGGCGCGCCCGGGCGCGCATCGCGGTTTTCTCGAGCAGCCCCAGGACCCGTGTGAACGGAAGCAGCCGCAGCGCCGGCGGGATCGCGAGCAGCATGGCCCACGCGCGGAGGAGCAGCAGCCGCTCGCGGCCGGGCAGGGCGGAGGCTCGGCCCAGCAGCCGGGCCAGCTCGCTAGGCGCGGGGAGTCGTGGAAACACTCACCAAGCCCCGTTGGCGCAGCTGTTCGAGCAGGCGCAGGAGATCGCGCTCGAGTACCGGCGGCGCGACGTCGTACTCGTCGCGCATGACCGTGAAGGCCCGCTCGAGGGAGCCGTCGGCGCGAAGCAGCTCCCAGAGTCGCGCGCCGACGCTGTCGAGACCGAAATAGGTCGCGCTCGCCAGATCGAGGAGAACCATCTCGCCCTCCATCTGGCGGAATACGACGTCCGGGCTGACGGAGACCTTGTCCCGGAGCGAGATGCCCGGAGTCTGTCCGGCCGCATTCGGCACTTCGCCCAACATCGTCCTATCCTCCCACATGTCGTCCCCCTCGGGCGCACTCTCTAGGCGGACCATTCCAAGGGCGCGATGCGCGGAAACCATCGGCTGGCCCGCCGCCTGGCGCTCCGGAGCAAATGGTGCTGGAGGAACCAGGCCGCGGACACCGGACGGTCGCAGAGGACGGCCATGCAGAGGACCCGGCCGAGCGTTGCACGGGTCCCGTCCCGATGTTTCGCCAGCCACCTGAGCGCCACGTTCGCGATGAGCCGGCGCAATCCACGCGGCGGCTCCAGGCCAGGCATTACCGGGATGGCGACGCCCAGCCGGCGGCGCAGCATCTCGCAGGCGAGAGAGACGGCCGTGGCGACGCCGAGTCGCCGGGCCTGGCGCGCCACTTCCGTCCAATCGATCTGGGGATCACGCCGGATGAGCAGCTTGAGATCGTACAGCCAGAGCAGCCGCTCGAAGCAGTGCCCGGCGGCATGGATGGCCAGATAGAGCAGCTCGTCCTCGCGTGCCAGCACCCATGTCGGGAGTCCGCGCGCGGTGCGATATGGAGCGGCGGCGGCCAGAAGCGGCTCGGCTGGAACGATGACGCCGAAGCCGGCATAGGCCCGAAAGTGGAGCTCGATCATCGGCGGGCGCGGGGCGACGAGGTGAATGTGATGGTGATGGCGCCGGTAATAGGCGCCCGACGGTCCGGTCTCCGTGACATAACCGAGAGCCGACAGCGCGGCGGCCGCGCACTCCAGGTCGGCCGGCGCCACGAGGAGATCCAGGTCGCTCGAAAAGCGCGCGCGCGCGTCCGGATACAGGCGCTCGGCCAGCACTGGACCCTTGAGCGCCACGGCGCGGATCTGTGCGGCCTCGAGCGCCCGAAACGCATCGTCCAGCACGCCTTCCAGCCGGACGAGCCACAGCTCCTCGGACGCGCGCAGCCGGTCCAGGGTGGTCCATGCCGCCTTGGGCACCGGGATCGCCGCAGCCGAGAGCGCCCGACCGATCATGCCCGCGACGCCCTCGCGCCCGGCCTCGGCGACGAGCGCTTCCCAGTCGCCGACGCTCCGGGTGAGGCGCCGGAAGGCCGCGACATCGTCGGGCCAGGCGGAAAGCAGGGCGTCCAGGGCCGCGCTCATGGAGTGTGACGGAGGCGGCCGAGCGCCTGCCTGGCTTCGGGGTGGCCGGGGGCCATGGCCAAGATCGCTTCGTACTCTCGGCTGGCTTCGCCCCGCTCTCCCACACGAGCGAAAGCGCGCGCGAGGGCCAAGCGTGTCTCGATATTGGTCGGCTGAAGCCCGGTCAGGGACCGCCATTCGTTGATGGCCTGGTAGAACTGCTCCGTGTCCCACAGCCGCTGAGCGAGACGCTGGCGGTAGGAGGGGTTGTGATCGTCGAGCGAAACCGCCTTGCGGTATTCATCGATCGCTTGGTCCGGCATTGTCAAAGCGTCGAGCGCGAGCCCCCGGGAGAAGTGGCCGAGCGCATCATCCGGCGAGTGAGCGAGGACGCGCTCCCATTCGATGAGGGACGGGCTCCACAGCCTCTGGTCGGTCAGATGGCGCGCCAGCGCCCGCCGGTAGCGCAGCGGCTGTGTCCGCGGCGATCCCTCCAGGCGTTGGGCCACCAGCGACCGCAGGCGGACGTTCTCGAGCAGCGCGCCGAAGGGCGCGCGCGCGCCCTTGACATCCAGCGCCTCCGCCGCCCTCAGCGCGCCCTCGTAGGCGCCGAGAGCGGCCGGGCTCGAAAGCCCGGCCAGCGCGTCGGCGTGGGTCAGGAGCAGCTCGGGGTTGTCGGTGTCGCGTGAGAGCCCCGCCTCCGCCTGCCTCGCAGCGGCCTGGTATCTGCCGTTCCGCAGCAACAAGCGCGCGAAAATCCAATGCGCGAGAGGCTCCTCAGGCCCGGTGGCCGTCTCGACCGCGCGCGAGTAGATCTCGCCAGCCTCTTCCAGGAGCCCGCGCCGCTCGAGCACATCCCCGAGCTGCAGCCGGTCGACCGTCGCGCTCGGAATTGTGGTGAGCCACTGTGCCAGGCTGAGGTGGAGGGGCAGGAAACGGTCGACCATCTCTGGCAGCAGTGTGGGATCCCGGCTGACCGCTTCCCGCGCGGCGCCAAGGCCCGCTTCGAGTCGCGCGCCGGGCTCCGATACGGCGACGATGGCCTTCGTGCGATAGAGCAGCGGGTTTTCCGGCGCGAGCGCGATCGCTCGGGAGAGGTGGCTGAGGCTGATGGCGCGATGCTCGAGCGCGCGGGCGGGCTCCAAGACCGCGGCGGTGGCGGAGGCCACGCCGAGTCTCTCGTGCAGGAACGGCTCGGTGGGGCGCCGCGCGATGGCGGCGCGCAAATCCTCTACGGCCCCGGTGACCAGACCGGCCGCCCGGGCGCGCGCCGCTTCGTCTGCGGGCGCGTTGCGCCAGATGTTCCGCGCCGCGTCGAGGCGCACCTCGGCCCGCATCCGGCGGGCCCGCACACTTCGGCCATCCACGGCCACCGCGCGGTCCGCTTGGGCGAGAGCGCCGGCTCCCGTGACCGCGGCAAGGCGAGTCTCAAGGAGCGCCGGTCGAACGGCTCCCCAGGCCAGGCCTAGGGCAGCGAGGGCCGCGACGGCGCCGAGCGGAACGGTGCGGCCGGCGAGAGAGCGCGCGCGCACCGGCACCAGATCCTCGTCTCCCTCAGCTGCGAAGCGGGTGTGCAGCGCCACGGTCGCGATGCCCAGGCAGGCCGCGGCTAGAATGCCGTCCGCGGGGATCCGGGCGCTGAAGTCGAGCAGGCTGTGGATCAGCAGCGCGAGCACGGCCGCCAATGCGCCGAGCGCGATGGCGACACTGAAGGCATGGTGGCGCTGGGCGTCGCGGCCGGCGGCGCCGCCGGCGGGGCACCAACCCTGACCCAGCAGATGCGCGCCGACCAGGTCGCGCCCGACGCGCCAGACGCCAAAGACGAGAAGCGCCGCGCCCAGCGGTCCCGTCTCAACGATGAACTGCAGCAGGTCATTGTGCGCGTATGGGAAGTAGACCCGGCCCGGTTCGAGCGCGGCCGGCTGGTAGCGGAAGAAGATGTCTTTGTAACCGCCGAGCCCAACGCCGAACAGGGGGAAGGCGCCAAGCATCGGCAGCGTGCTCGTCCATTGGAGCCAGCGCTTGATGTGGTCCGTCTCGCCGACACGCGCCAGGAGCGGATCGAGCCCGATCCAGATCGCTCCTCCGATCGTCATGGCGGCAAGCGCGCCGACCAGCAGTGTTCCCCCGCCGATCCGGCCGGTTCGCCGCCTTACCGCCAGGGCGGCCAGGAGCGCGATCGCCAGGCTCAGCAGCGCGCCGCGGCTCAACGTGAAGATCGCCGCGAGCATGGTCAAGGCGACGCCGATCGCGGGCAGGTCCCGGCGGATGGCGGCTTCGCGCTCGGAGTGGGAGCGCAGCATGACCCCCCACCGAAGTCCCGGGCGGCCCGACGCCCGCCGCGCCGCGACGTACCCGGCGCCGAGGCAGGTCAGCATCACAAGCCAGGTCGCGAAATGATCCGGGTTGACGAAGGGTCCGGTGAGACGCGCGATGCGCGGACCTTCCCGCCACCAGAGCAGCCATGACTCCCGCGCGAGGTAGTCGACCAGCGCGAGGAAGGCCAGCGCGCCGCCGAAGAGGAGGAGCGTCTGGACCAACCGGTCGAGCTGGCTCCGCCGCCGCACCAGATTCACGACGAGGACGTAGACCGCGGCATAGGTGAGGAGCAGCAGCAGCGACTGCGCCGTCTGCGCGCCCGACACCGTGCCGACTGAGAAGAATGGCGTCGGCAGGGTGGCAGCCTGGACGGGGTCCGCGGGAGGGGGCGCCAGAGCCCAGGCGGCGAGGGCGCGGTTGCCGAGAGCGAGCTGCAGGCAGATCAGGGCGGCCAGCAGGAGCATGGGCAAATCGAGCGCCGTGGGTCGCCATTCGAGGCGGCGGGCGGCCAACATGTCGAGAACCCAACAGAGCAGGGCGGCCAGAACCAGCAGCTGGGTCAGGGCGAGCGGCCAGCCTTGGTGCGCCCCGGAGGCGAGAGCCGGCCAGAGGAGCGCCCCGCAGAGGAAAACCGAGCTGGCCCGGGTCAGAAGGTGCGCCGCCTTCTCACTCCCTGTGCTTGGGCCGGGTGTACTCATGGTAATAGCGGAAGTAGTCGGAGTAGTACCCGTCGCTCCGCATGTCCGCACGGTTCAACAGGACGCCGAGGATGCGTCCGCCCACCGACTCGATTTGTTCGGTGCTGCGCCTGACCGCCGCCGCCGCGGCGCCTCCCACGCGGACCACCAGGACGACCCCGTCAACCTGGGCCGAAAGCGCCACCGCATCGGAGACGGCCATCAGCGGCGGCGTGTCGCAGAGGACGAGGTCGAAATCGCTTGACGAGGCATCGAGGAGGTCGCGCATCCGCCTGGACCCGACCAGCTCGCCGTGAATGGGCGGCAGCGGGCCGCTCGTGACCAGCGAGAGGTTCGGTACCCGGGTTGGCTGAGCGACCTTGGCGAGCGAGAGTCCCTCCACGAGGGCATTGGTCAGCCCCCGGTCGTTGGTGAGGCCAAAGACGCGGTTGAGCGTCGGCCGGCGGAGATCCGCATCAATGAGGCAGACGCGCGAGCCGCCTTGAGCGGCGACCACCGAAAAGTTTGCCGCAGTAGTGGTCTTGCCCTCTTCCGGGATCGTCGAGGTGATGACGATCGTCCGGAGGGGCCGGTCGAGGGCGGCGAACTGGATATTGGTCCGCAGCGTCCGGTAGGCCTCGGCCGCCTGGGACTTGGGCGCCACCTCGACGATGAGTCGGGACCCGGTGCCGTCGCGCGCCTGCTCCACCCGCTCCGCCATCACCGTCGCTCCTCGAAGGCCGGCACGATGCCGAGCACCGGCAGCCCGAGAACGCGCTGCACGTCATCGGGAGACTTGAGAGAGGTGTCGAAGTACTCGATGGCCACCGCCGCGCCGATGCCGGCGACGATGCCGACCAAGAGGCTGAGAACCAGGTTCATCGCCTTGCGCGGCCGTATCGGCACGGACGGGGGCTTGGCCTCCTCGACCACGCGCACGTTGTTGGCGTCCAGGCCTCCGGCGACGCCGGTTTCCTTGACCCGCTTGAGAACCGCCTCGTAGAGCTGCTGGTTGGACTCGTTCTCCCGCTGAAGCGCGAGATAGGGGATCTCCTTCTCGTTGACGTCCTGCCCCTCGCGCCGCAGCTGGTTGACGGCGGAGAGCAGGTTGTCTTCCCGGGCGCGCGCCACCCGGAACTCGGTTTCCAGCGTCCGGAGCGTTTTCTGCAGCTCCACATCCAGCCGCTGGCTCAGCTGCTGCACCTGCGCGTCGATTTTGAGAACCTCGGGATGCTTCTCCTTGTAGGTCTGGAGCAGCTTGGAGCGCTGCACCTGCAGGTCGGCCAGCTCGGTCTTGATCCGGCGGATGAGGGGATCGTCGATGACCGTGGAGATCGATTCGGCGCCGGCCCTGTCCTTGACGATCCGGCTCACCTCGCGCAGCTTGGCCTCGACCGACAGGCGCTGGGCCTGGGCTTCCTGGTGGGACTTGGTCGCGTCCGCGATCTTCTGGGCGGTCAACGCGCGCTGCTCCTGCAGCCCGAGCAGCCCCGACTTCACGCGGTAGTTCTGGAGCGCCTCGGAGGACTGCTGAACCTTGGCCCGCAGCGCCGCCATCTGCTCGTTGAGCCAGGCCAGCGCCTCGCGCGTGCTCTTGAGCTTGACGTCGAGGTTGTAGCGCACGTAGGCCTGCGCGACCGCCGTCGCCACCTCGGCGGCAATCGCCGGGTCCGGATGCTCGAACTTGATCAGGACCAGCTGGGTGTTCCTGATCGGCTCGACGGTGAGCATGCCGGGCGGAGTCCCTCGCGTGTCCTTGGCCGCTCCGAGCGCCGCCAGCGCGGAGGTGTGCCCGGCCTTCGTGAGCGCGTCGATCGCGCCCTGGGCGACGGGGGTGCTTTGAATGAGGGCGTACTGCGTGCGGTAGTACTCGAGGGCGGTGGAGCCGATGGTCGTGACTTCCTGGATGTTCAGCACCTTGGGGGGCTCGGGCTCGATCAGCACCGTGGCCGAGGCCTGGTAGATCGGCGTCTGCACGAACGTCCACATCGCTCCGGCGATCACGGTCAGCAGGAACAGGCCCGTGATCAGCCAGCGGTGCTTGCGTAGGACCCGGAGGTAGTCCTTGAGGTGGACCTGGGTCTCGCCGTAGGGCTGTGTGGGTGTCATGAAATTGTTCGGTCGCCTATCTGGGGACAAACCCCTTCACCTTGGGCTCCACCACTAAAAAAAACTTTCGGGCACCACAACGACATCGTTCTCCCGGAGCATCACGGCCTTCTCGCGCTGACCTCGCTTCATCACGTCGTTCATGTCCACGTAGAGCACTTCCTGCCCGGTGGGCGTATTGCGGAGGATGCGCGTGCGCCCCGGGGCCGCCTTGTCGGTGAAGCCGCCCGCGAGGGTGATCCCCTCGAGGACGCTGATCTCTCTGTCGAG
>JBKPCB010000008.1:0-13073 GCA_046727155.1 Candidatus Methylomirabilota bacterium
GAGATCGAGCGCCAGTGGTACGAGCAGGTCTACCGCGGCCGCGGGGACAGCATGCTCCAGCTCACCTGGCGGGCGGTGCTCATGGGCTCGGCGCTGGGCGGCCTGCTCTCACTCACCAATCTCTATATCGGGCTCAAGGCGGGCTGGGGCTTCGGGGTGGCGATCACCGCCTGCATCCTCTCCTATGCGATCTGGACCACGCTGCACCGGGTGGGCATCGTGGGCACGCCCATGACTATCCTCGAGAACAACTGCATGCAGTCCACGGCCAGCTCGGCCGGGTACTCCACGGGCGGCACGCTCATCTCGGCCTTCGCGGCCTACATGCTCATCAACAACCAGACCTTGCCGCTGTCTACGATGCTCGCGTGGGTGTTCTTCCTCTCGGTGCTTGGCGTGACGATGGCCATTCCCATGAAGCGGCAGATGATCAATGTCGAGCAGCTCCGTTTCCCGAGCGGCATCGCGGCGGCCGAGACGCTGCGCGCGCTGCACTCGGTGGGCGACAAAGGCATGCGCTCGGCGCGCGCCCTCGGCTGGGCCGGGCTGATCGCGCTCGTCGCCAAGTTCTGGGCCGAAGGCCTGGCGCTCGCAAGCGCGGCGCTCGCCCCGTTCATGATCGGCACGTGGATCGCCGCGCTGAACCAGCGAGTATTCGGGCCCGCGTGGATGGGCCGCACGGTGATGCTCTCCTGGGAGCCCATGTTCATCGCCGCCGGCGCCATCACCGGCATCCGCGTATGCTGGAGCATGTTCCTGGGCAGCGTCACGGCGTGGATGATCTTCGTCCCCCTCCTTCAGCACCGCGGCATCATCCAGGGCTCGGGCTATGGCACGGTCGTGCAGTGGACACTCTGGGGCGGCGTGGCCTGCATGGTGACCTCCAGCCTGCTTGCCTTCGCCATGCAGTGGCGCACCGCGCTCCGCGCCTTCACGGATCTGGGGGCGATGTTCCGCGGCAGCGGGCGGGACGCCCACGATCCGATGGCCGCGATCGAGACGCCGGCTTCCTGGTTCATCGGGGGCCAGCTCGCGGGCCTGCTCGGGCTCGCCTGGCTCGGCCACCGCACCTTCGGCATGCCGTACTGGGAGACGCTGGTGGCGGTGCTGCTCTCCTTCGCGCTAGCCCTCGTCGCCTGCCGCGTCACCGGCGAGACCGACACCACGCCGGTGGGCGCGATGGGGAAAATCACCCAGCTCACCTTCGGCGTCCTGCACCCAGGAAACATGAACGTCAACCTCATGAGCGCGAATGTCACCGCCGCCTCGGCGGGCAGCAGCGCCGATCTGCTCACCGATCTCAAGAGCGGTTACCTGCTCGGGGCGCACCCGCGCAAGCAGTTCATCGCCCAGTTCGCCGGCATCTTCGTCGGCACGCTCGTCACCGTGCTGTGCTTCCGGCTGCTCGTGCCCGACGCGAGCGTGCTGGGCTCGGATCAGTTCCCGGCGCCCGCTGCGCAGACCTGGCGGGCGGTGGCGCTCGCGCTCTCGAACGGCATCCGGGAGCTCGGCCCCGTCAAGATCTGGTGCATCGGGATAGGCGGGCTCGTGGGCATCGTCCTCACTCTGCTGCCGAAGCTCTTCCCGGCGCGCGCGCACCTCATTCCGTCACCGGCCGGCGTGGGTCTCGCATGGACCTTCCACTGGTACTATGGCCTGCTCTTCTTCCTCGGCGGATTGCTCGGCTGGTGGGTAGAGAAGAAGAATCCGGAGTGGGCGGAGGAGTTCACTTTCCCGGTGGCCTCGGGCTGGATCGCCGGCGAGAGCCTGATGGGCGTGGCGCTCGTAATCTGGGAGAACGGGCCGGAGCTACTGCGCAAGCTCTTCGGCCACTGAGCCGGGCCGCGCCGCAGCGCGGCCCGGTATGGCGTCAGCCCGCTAGTACCCCTGTCCGGGAGTGGCCGGACCCGGGGATGGCACGACCTGCAGCCAGCCGCCCGGGCATTGCGGGACGGCCGGGTAGTAGCCCTGCGGGCTCTGGCAGTAGTACCAGAACTGCTGGGCTGGAGGCTGCGCATAAACCGGCGGAGCCTCGACTACCGGCGCCGAGTAAACGGGGTATGGGTAAGAGTAGGGGTATGGATAGAAAGCCGGGGCGCCGAAGAAGATCCCGGGCCCGATGAACACCCGGGCGCCTACGAAGCCGTGGTGATGCCGGAAGCCATCGTGACCTCTGAACCCGCCGTGGAAGCCGCCGCGACCGCCACTCCAGGCCAAGCTCGGAACGGTACTCCAAAGGAGCGCGCTAACCGCCACAAGGACCACAATCGCCCATCGTTTCATCGTCCACCTCCTAGTCCCATCGCCCCATTGGACAGGGCCACCCCCGCGTCCATTCGAACGCGAGAGCAAAAATCCACGCGGTCGCTGCCTCTCGACTAGTATCCGCCGCCTCCACCCGGGGACTGCTCACACATTGCCAGGGCCGGGCGCCAAAGCCCATAGCTCTGGGCGCACCGCTCGGCCTCGCTGAGGGTTGCGCCACCGCCCTGCATCTGCGCGCATGCGGAGGCCAGCAGGGCGATACCGACGACTCCAAGAATAATCCTCGACATGGCTTTCCGCTCCTCTTATCGGTCCGCCTTCCGCCTCTCGAAACGCCGGCAGGAGTGAACCGGACATGTGGTACGCCCTTCCCGGGCTCTACATCCCACTTCCGCCACCCCCTCCAGCCTCGGGGACGCTGATGGCGCCACTCACAGTGACAAGCAGTCCGCCGTCTCTTGCCCTCTGGGCCCAGACCGCGACCCGAGCTCCGGCGGGCGCCAGGAGATATCCCCGGGCCACCCCCGTGGAGTCCGGGAGCTCGTACGCCTCAAAGCCGGACTTGAGAAGATCGGCGTAATCCCCTGGCGCCGCCATGCCCGCAGGCTCGACCCGAGGCAGATCGAGTCTGAAGTGGGCGGGTATGAGCTCGAAGAGCACTGCGTCGTACTTCTGGCTGCTGGTTGGATTTCGAGCAACCGCGACTCTGTACTGCCTGTCGGGCACGCGCTCGACGCGGTGCGGGGTGAGAAATGTCGAGGATGCGCAACCGACAGCTGCCAAGAGACTGCAGCCAACGGTGAGCGCAAGGCTGACCAGCGGCCCGAGTATCTCGCTCATGAAGCAAACGCCAGCAGTCGCAACGCGTTAACCGACCCATCCTGGCCACCAGCCAGGCTGCACCCTCGCCGGGTCCGGTTCAATTCTACCCAACCCCGTCAACTCGGCGGACTCAGGCTTGGTTCCTCTCACTTGCCATGCTGATGCGCGCCACCCGTGTCGTAGCCGCGCACGGTCTTGTACCGTGCAATCTGCCCCGGGGTGAGGAGACCCCTGGTTTCCAAATGGGTTCGCAGATGGATCAGCCGCAAGCCGGCCCGAAGCTGGCCGATTTGGCTCAGGATCTCGCTCAGGCCCGCCTCGTCGATATGGCCGTGGCGGAAGCGCATTGCCAGCTCTTCTTCCGCCCGCAGGATCTCCTGGCCTTTGGCCTTGGCCTCGGCCAGCATCCCGTCATAAAGGCGCGTGAGCGCCTCGCGCTGGTCGGGGCGCAGCTCCAATTGCCCGGCAGCGGCTGCGTCCAGCAGGTGACGCGGCCCAGGGTATCCGTTCAGCTCGGCGGCCATGGCCAAGGCCATGCCCTCCCCCCTGGCCAAGCTCTCCACCTCCTGAGGCAGAAGGCCTGTGGCGCCAACGCCTGGCAGCGCGGCGTAAGGGGAACGGAGATGATCGAGGGCTTCAGGCCCCGACCGCTGGTGACTTGAAGCCGGATCCGTTGGCGTCTCGGCGCTGGCCGGGGCCGCCGCCGCGACCACCGCGGCAAAAGCCGCTCCAAGGACGACCATGGCCGGGCGAACGAATCGGAAGGACTGAACGCGCATCGTGTCAGGTTTCATCACGCCTCCCAATACCCCGCGAGCTCCGGTCCCCGGCATGGGGATTAGGGCGGGGTTCGCACCGTGCGAGCATGCCCGAAGGCGTCCTTCCGATCGATGACTTAAGTCACACGCGGGAACATGGGACTCGGACGATCGTGTGCCGACGCCGGACCCACATCAGCCATAGACTCCCCGGAGAAGTCTCATCACAGCCCGGGTCGCCCGACCCGGCACACGTGATGTGCCGGGTCCTCTAGTACTTGAATTCGAAGAGCGTGACGACCTCGTGGCCGCCGAAGGTATGGTTGCGGGGCGCATCGACACCGTAGCCGTACCCCACGACCAGCGTCATGTCCTTCGTGATGGCGAGCGAGAGGTTGGCGCCCACGCCCGCGAGGCCGCTACGGGGCAGGTGATGGTTCTTGATGTAGGCAACCCACGCATAGTCGCCCACGAGCTCGAGCTGGACGCGCTCCTGCCCGGGCCAGATCGGAAATCGATAGGAAAGGTTCACCAGCGCGTAGCGCTGCGCAAAGATCTCCTCGACATTGTAGCCGTGCAATAGCAGGGGGAACTCGGCCCGCATGCGAAGCCCGCCCCCCAGGCGGAATGCCGAGAACGCGTCAGTATCTTCGGCGATGCCAGCGTTGAGGAAGGCGCTCGCCTGTGTCCCCCAGAACGTGAAGATCCCGCCCGCCCGGATCCACGTCCGTTGTGTGAGGTGTTCGGTCTCCTGGGGTCGCTCCGCAAAGCCATAACGGCCGGCCGTCTCGCGGTAGCTGACGCCGTGCCACAACGATGCCTCAATGGCGGCGTTGGGGTAGAGCTCCGGAGGCACGCCGCCCAGGCGGAGCCCCGCGCGTCCCTCGTAAATGGCGGAATTCTCGGGCAAGCGGAAGCGGCTTGACGTATCCGCGGAGCGGTCGTAGAAGACGTACTTCGGCCGCACGCGGATCTGGCCTTCGAGCGGCAGGAGGTTGAAGACCTTTGGACCACGGTGGTAGTAGGCGAGTGTCGCCTCGGCCAAGTCGCCGGAGAACGACTCGTTGTTCTTGAAGCGGCCGTCGCGGAACTCGGCCTCGCTCGCGGCGAAGAGGCCTCCGCCAAGGCCGAGGCCGAAGGCGCTGTCCGTGGTGGGCCACCGGTCGTGGATCAGCTCTGCCGCCGCGTAGACGGGCGCGACGACCAGCCGGAGGTAGAGGTCCTTATCGAGGAGGTGCGGCCGCGTGATAAAGGCGTACACGTAGCCGGTCAACGGGCCATTGCCCCGCAAGGGTGCCTCGGCGCCACCTTCGAAATGTGTCCTGCTCTCGTCGTCTATCAGCGTGTAAGGGGTCTCGACGGGGGCGGGGACCTGGGCGGACGCGATGTCGACGGGCCCGGAAAGTCGCACCAGAATGAGCGCGGCGATCATGGCCGGTCTCAGGATCAACCGGGATTTTCGACATTGACCCGTTCCCGTCCATGGCGTGCTGTTCATTGCGGGAACCATCCCGTCGGTCGGCTCGCTCACCCCTTCTGGGACGTTGTCGAGATCATTCTCGCGCCGCGCGGACCGTGCGCGACGGGAACTGGTAGTTGCGTCCGGTGCGAGGATCGGTGAGGTGTCGCTCGATCAGGGCGCTCAGGCCTAGCCGCTCGTCCAACTCGCATGGCAATAGCGGCCCGGCGCTGGAGGTCACCGTCGCGCCATGGAACTCGACGCGAAGTTGAGGATTAAATGAGAGGCGAGCCGGGCCAGCGTTCGCGTCAGCCATTAGCGTCACCCATTAGGTGGTGCCCTTCATACCAGCGGGGAGCCCCCAAGAGTCACGTGTCATGCGGGCGTTGAGCGATTATCGCCCAGTCCGTTCACCTCTCAAATCGAAAATGCGCGCTTAAACCCGTGTTTCAGTCGCCACCACGTTTTCGCCAAGATGGGCACCCAGGTCACCTAGCGTCGCCTGCCCTCCACGGTATTTCTTCGCAGAACCTTGCAGCCGCCGTCAGCGGGCTTCCCTTAGCCCAGCCACGTTGAAGGCGGTGACGGGTTTGAGCAACCCCTTGAGGGTGAGGGGACCGATCTCCTCGAGATTCGCCAGGTCTTCGATTGTCGTGGCGACGCGTTGGTGGACGAGAATCTGGCCGCCCTTGGCCTCACCGCAGAGGCGCGCCGCCAGGTTCGTGACCGTTCCGATGGCGCCGTAGTCCCAGCGCCCCTCGAAGCCAATGGCGCCGATCGTTGCATACCCCTGCGCAATCCCCACCCCCAGCGCCAGGTCATAGCTCCGCTTGCGCCAGCCGATGGCGAGACCACTGACTCGCTCACGCATGGCAACCGCCATTCGGATGGCCCGCTCCGCCGGGTCGGGCACCGGCACCGGGTCATTGAAGAAGATCATCATGCCGTCGCCGGTGAAGCGCTCGAGCGTTCCCTCGTGCTCCAGGATCAGCTTGCCCATCTCGGCGTGGTACTCCCGAAGGACGCCCATCACCTCTTCGGGCTCGGCGGTCTCCGCAAAGGGGGTGAAGCCCCGCAGGTCGAGGAACACGACCGTCACCTCTCGCCGGTGGGTCTTGAGGGGATCGTCGGCACCCCCGGCCACGATGAGCTCGGCGAGCTGAGGCGAGAAGAAGCGCTTGAGCCGCCCGAGCTGCTCGAGCTGCCCGAGCTGCTCCTCGACCCGGCCCTCGAGGGTCTTGTTCCACTCGGCGCGCTCGGCAGCCAGCGCCTCCACAGTGTCGTGGAGACTCTTGATTCGCAGCATGGACTTCACCCGCGCGACCAGCGCGGGCTGGTCAACGGGCTTGGTCAGGTACTCGTCGCCACCGGCCTCGAGGCCCGCGACGACATCCTTGGGGTCCGCCTTGGCTGTGACCATGATGATCGGGGTGAAGGGGAGCGACGGGTCCGCGCGGAGGCGCCGGCAGACCTCAAACCCGTCCATCTTGGGCATCATGACGTCGAGCAGGATCAGGTCGGGCTGCGTCTCCTTGACGGCGGCGAGCGCCGCTTCGCCGTCGGTGGCGGTGACGATGTCGTACCCGTGGGCGGCCAGCCGGCTCTGGAGGATGTGCACATTGGCCGGCACGTCGTCGACGATGAGGATCCGCGGCGGTGTTCTCATGCTGGCCCCCGTCTACGGCACGTACTCGCGGATCTTCGCGAGGAGCTCGCGCGGGACAAACGGCTTGGTGACATAGGCGTCGCAGCCGGCCTCGAAGGCCTTCACGTCGTCGCCGCTCAGGGCGTACGAGGTCACGACGATGATCGGGATGTGGCGGAGCGCGGGGTTGCCCTTGATCCGGCGCGTCGCCTCGTAGCCGTCGAGTCCGGGGAGCTGGATGTCCATGAGGATGAGGTCGGGATGCTCCTTCTCCGCCATTGCGACCCCGTCCTCCCCGGTCACGGCCTCGATCATCTCGTAGCCCGCGCTCCCCAGGAGGAGGCGCAGGATGCGGCGGTTCTCCTCGTGGTCTTCGATCGCCAGAATTCGCTTGCTCATGCCCTCTCCGCTTGGCGCTCCACCCGGACCGGCAAGGTGAAGGAAAAGGTCGATCCACGCCCCGGAGTCGACTCGACCCAGAGGCGGCCGCCGTGGAGCTCCACGATCCGCCGAGAGATCGTGAGCCCGAGGCCGGTCCCGCCCTTCTTGCGCGTGCTGGAGCTGTCGGCTTGCTGGAACTCCTCGAAGATTGTCCGCTGATCGGCCTCGGAGATCCCAGGGCCGGTATCCGACACCGAGACCACGAAGGCGCCGTCGGAAGCCCGCGCCTGGAGCGACACCTCGCCCTCGTCAGTGAACTTGATCGCATTCCCCACGAGGTTCAGGAGCACCTGGGTGAGGCGCCGCTCATCGCCTCTGCCGGGCGGCAGATCGGCCGGCACTGTCGCCTTCAGCGCGAGCTTCTTCTCCGCCGCCAGGGACTCCACAGCCGAGACCACTGCTTGGACGACATCGCCCATCGAGTACTCGCCGAGCGAGAGGGTGAGCTGCCCTGCCTCGATCTTGGAGAGGTCGAGGACGTCGTTGATCAGGCCGAGGAGGTGGTGCCCGTTGGCCTTGACGCGCTCGAGCGTGTCGCGGATCGCCTCGGGGACGTCGCCGAAGATATTGTCGAGGATGAGATCCGTGTAGCCCAGGACAGCATTCATAGGGGTGCGAAGCTCGTGGCTCATATTGGCGAGGAACTGGGACTTGTGCTTGCTGGCGAGCTCGAGCTGGCGACCCTTCTCTTCGATCTCGCGGAACAGCCGCGCGTTCTCGATCGCCAGGACGGACTGGGCGGCGAAGGTCTGGAGAAGCTCGATGATCTCCTGCGGAAACGGGCCGGCCACTCTGCGCCGGAGGACGAGCGCACCGAGGAGCTGGTCCTCACGCAGAAGAGGCACGGCGAGCAACGCTCGATATCCCGCCCGCTCGGCGACTTCGCGCAGTCGCCCCGTGTAGGTGGCTTCGTCGAGGATGTCGGGGATCTGTATCGGCTGCCTGGCTACTCCCGCCCGTCCCACCGCTCCCTCGCCCAATCGAATCGGAGCAGTTCGAAGCGCCTCGATCAGTTCGTCTTCCATTTCCAGCGTCACGCGGAGCCGAAACTCTTCGTGGAGCTCGTCGTACTCGTAGATTGCTCCACCGTCGGTTCCCGAGAGCTGGTCAGCGCGCGAGGCGATGGTCGTCAGCACGGTCTCGAGATCCAGGGTCGAGCTGACCGCCTGGCTGACCTCGCCCAAGGCCTTCAGTTCGTCGACTGATCGGCCCAACTCGTGGGTGCGCGTTTCCAGCTCCTGGAACAGGCGCACGTTCTCGATGGCGATGATGGCCTGGTCGGCGAACGTGCGAAGTAGCCCGATCTGCCTGTCGTTGAAATCGCCGGCCTCAGCCCGACCGATGGTAACCGAGCCGATCGCGCGACCCTCGCGAAGCATCGGAACCGACAGCACCGCACGGAAGCGGGCCGCCACCGCGGCCTCCTGGATCGTATACTCCCGGTCCGTCAGGACGTCTGGGATGTGGACCATGGCGCGGTCACGAATTGACCGCGCCGCCGCCGCCGTACCACTCAGGCGCAGGGGGAACTCCCGCCGAAGGGCGTCGACTCCCTTCGCGCTTGAGCCGTACACGGCGACGAGGTGGACCCATTCGCCATCGAAGCGGGTGACGGTGCTCGCCTCAGCGCCGCACAGCCTGACGGCGCTCTCGGCGATGATATCGAACACCGGCTGGAGGTCGGTCTGCGAGCTGGAGATAACGCGCAGGACCTCACTCGTCGCCGTCTGCTGCTCCAGCGCCTCGGTGAGCTCGCCGTTGCGAGTCGCCAGTTCCTTGAAGAGCCGGACGTTCTCGATCGCGATAACGGCCTGATCGGCGAAGGTCTTCAGCAGCTCCACGTGACCGTCGGAAAATGGACCGGCTTCACTTCGGGTGATGACGATCGCGCCGATGGGCGCGCCGTCGCGGAGCATGGGGACCGCGAGGATGCTTCGCCAGCCGCCCGCGATCGTGACCTCACGCCGATACTCTGGGTCAGCCAGCATGTCCTCGATCTGCGTGACGGCGCGAGCCAGGATCGCCCGACCTGAGGCTTGGTCTGGTTGCGGGGGTCGTGGATACATCCGCCGGAGAACCTCGACCGCCTCTGGCGGGTAGTTGTAGTGGGCGGCAATATGCACCAGCTCGCCATCGAACCGGTACACCGCGCCCATGCGCGCGCCGCAGAGGTTCACCGCGTTGGCGACGATGGTGTCGAAGACAGGTTGGACGTCAGTCGGCGAGCCGCTGATGACCTTCAGGATCTCCGCCGTGGCGGTCTGCTGCTCGAGTGCCTCGGTGAGGTCAGCGTTCTTTGTCTGGAGCTCGGTGAGCAGCCGCGCGTTCTCGATAGCGATGGCCGCCTGGTCGGCAAAGGTCTCCATCAGAGTGACCTGGCTCTCGGTAAAGGGCCGGACCTCGTGCCGGTTGACACCGATCGCTCCCATCAGCTCACCGGCCCGGAGCATGGGGATCACCAACACGGTGCGGTAGGGATCCACCTGGCGCGCCGCCCAGGTGTAGGAGGCGTCCCTCCGCACGTCGTCAACGTGGATGGTACGTCGTTCGAGAGCCGCGCGCCCCGCAACGCTCCCGCCTCCGGGAGCGACGGGATTCTGGTCGAAGAAGGCCTTGAGCTCAGGAGAGACGTTGTATGACGCCACGACTCGGAGGAACTCCCCGTCGAAGCGGAAAATGAATGCCTGTTTGGCCTCGCACAGCCGGACGGCATTCTCGGCCAGCGTCTCGAAGACCGGCTGGAGATCGAAGGTGGAACGACCGATCACCTTGAGCAGCTCGCTGGTGGCCGTCTGCTGCTCGAGGGCGACTCTGAGCTCGCTGTTACGCGCCTCGAGCTCAGTGAACAGCCGCACGTTCTCGATCGCGATCACCGCCTGGTCGGCGAAGGTCTGGACGAGGGCGATCTGCGTGTTAGTGAACGCCCGCGGCTCCCGTCGCCAGCAGAAGATGACACCGAGCGGAGTCTCGTCACGTAGCATGGGCACTGCCAGCCAGGCGCGGTAGTCGAGAGCGCCGCGAGTGGCTTCTCGCAGTGGGTTGGAGGGCTCCTCTAGAACGTCCTGAAAGTGGATGACCGCTCGCTCCAGGATGGCGCGTCCTATGGCAACCTCTTCGCTCGGGTGCATGGGGAAAAGACGGTGGAAGGCTTCCAGCCGTTCCTGCTCCACGTTGTACGTGGCGGCGACGTGCATGAGCTCGCCATCGAAGCGCAGCAACCCGCCAAAGGAGGCGTCACATAGCCTGACCGCACTCTGTGCGATTGTCTCGAACACCGGCTGGATATCGGTCGGCGAGCTGCTGATCACCCGCAGGATCTCGGCAGTCGCGGTCTGCTGCTCCAGCGCTTCGGTGAGGTCGGCGTTGGACTCCGCGAGCTCGCGGGTCCGTTCCTCCACCTTGCCCTCGAGGTTGGCGTACGACTCCTCGAGCTGGCCCGCCGTCCGGTTGAGCTCATCGCCGAGCGCCTCCAGCTCGTCGCCGGTGCGGACCTCGATGCGGTGGCTGAGGTCGCCGGCGCCGATTCGCGCAGCGCCTTCCTGAAGCGCCCGGATCGGCGCGACCATTCGCCGGGCAAGGAGCAGGCTCGCGAGGATCGAGAGCCCGAGGCCCAACAAGAAGATAACGGCGCTCCGGATGATCGGGGCCCGGAGGGGTGCATAGGCATCAGCGGCTGGGCGTTCGACGAAAACGAGCCACCCAAGGGGAGCGATCGCCGCGTGCGCCGCGAGGACCCGCCCGCCTCCGAGACCCTCGGCCACCACGGCAGCCGAGGTGTCGGCCGCGAGTCCCGAGCGCTCAGCCCGCGCAGACTTCAGCTGGACAAGGGTGGAGAGATCGCGCTTTGCTCGCAGCATCCGGCTGTCCGGGTGGGCGACCAGATGGTTGCTGGAATCCACCACGTAGGCGTATCCGCCCGGGCCGACCTCGATCTGGGAGACAATCCTCAAAATACCGCCGAGGTTGACCTCCGCCGTCGTCACCTCGACGGCGTACTTTCCCACTGGCACGGCCAGCGTCACGTACGGCTCGGACTCGTTCTTGAAATACACAGGGCTCCAGTAGGTCTTCCCGGTTTTCGCCTCTACGAACTTCGGTGCTTGGGAGAAGTCCTCCTGACTTTCGACGATGTCGGGGTCCAGGCGAGAGACACGAATCTGCTCTTTGCCCGAGAGGTCGAGATGGCTGAGCTCACTGATGGCCGGAACATTGCGAAGGACCCTGAGGAAGTCGAGCTCGCGCTGCTGCGCCAGTGCCGCTCCCAATCCCTCTCGAAATCCGAGCTTCCCTGGGCCCACCTGGCTGGCATCGGGATCGTCGGACGCGGTCCGTGTCGTCTCGCGCACCTGCAGCTCGACCTCTTTCAGAAACTGCTCGATGCGAGCTGCCGCCGCCACCGCCTTCGCGCGCTCGACCCGGACGATCGCGCGCTGAGTCTCCCGGTAGGAGAAGTAGAGCTCGACCAGGCTCGACGCCATCAGCACGCCACCGACCAGAACGAGAAGGACGATGACATACTTGCGGAAGAGCCGGCCGCGCGAGGCGGGGTTCTTCATCGCCGGAAGGTGTCGGCGCGGAGCAGGATCTTTCTGGGCACGGTGAGGCCGAGAAGATCCGCCGTCTTGAGGTTCACCGCGAGATCGATTCTCCGGGCGCCTTCGATCGGCAGGTCCTGAGGCCGGGCACCCCGCAGGATCTTCGCCACCAGCGAGGCGGCCTGGACTCCCTGCGCGTAGTAGTCGGGCCCGTATGATATAAGGCCCCCATAGCCGACCCAGAGCGCCGTCCCGAAGACGGCCGGGACTCGCAATGCGAGCGATTGCTCGATGATCGCGATGGTGAGGTCCGGGTTCGAGCCTTCCGGCGCGAGCACCGCGTCGTCGCGCCGAACTTCGCGGAGCACCCGCTTCAGCTCCCCGGCGTCGAGCACCCCTTTCGGCACGACCTCCAGCTTCATGCGCAGTGCCGCCTCGAGCGCCTTGGGGATCATCGGCGTGGTGCCCAAGTCGACGCTGTAATAGATGAGCCAAACCCTGCGGACGGCCGGAGCGAGCGTCCTGAGAACTTCCAGACGCTTCGCGACGAGCTCGGTCTGGAGACTCGACACCCCCGTCAGGTTGCCGCCGGGCCGGCCAAGGTTGCCGACAATGCCGGCGCCGACCGGGTCGCCCACCAAGGTGAACACGATGGGCACGCGCTCCGTCGCGTCCTTGGCGGCGAGGGTCGCCGCCTCCTGGCTCGTGAAGATCAGGTCGACGCCGCCCTTCACGAGGGCTTCGGCGGCGGCGGGCATCGCGTCCAGCCTTCCCTCGGTGAAGCGGATGTCGAACGTCACGTCGCGGCCGTCTTCGAGGCCGAGCTCTTTGAGCCCGGCCTTGAGGCCTTCAACGGTAGGATGGCTCGCTGCCCACGCGGCGTTGAGGACACCGATCCGGAAGGGGCGGCGAGCTTCTTGCGCCTCGGCTGCGTGTGTGGGCAAGCAGAGAAGAACCACGACGGCAACCCAGAAGCAGCGGGACCTTGGGCCCTTCATCGTTTACCCCGCCACGAGCTGATGGTAGGCGCCCTCGGCGACGTGGTCCCAGGGGCCCACCAGCGCCTGGAACTTCGTGAACGACGCGTGCACCTTCCGGGCCATGGGGGTTTTCTCCGATTCTTCCCTGGCGACCTCGGCCGCCAGCTT
>JBKPCB010000009.1:0-15056 GCA_046727155.1 Candidatus Methylomirabilota bacterium
AGGCGCGGGCCGGCCGGCGGGGCTCGGTGTCGCCATCGTTCGGCTGCCGCATATCGCCAACTTCACGGACTTCACGCCGCTCGAGATGGAGCCGGGCGTGCGGGTCGTCTACGCCGAGGAGCCGCGCGACCTGGCTGGGGCAACGCTCGTCATCCTGCCGGGCTCGAAGGACACCATCGCCGACCTTCGCTTTGTCAAGTCGCGCGGCTTCGATGCCGCGCTGGCGGAGCATGTCCGCGGCGGCGGCGCTCTGCTCGGCATCTGCGCCGGTTATCAGATGCTCGGGCGCGGTGTGACGGATCCGCACGGCGTCGAAAGCGGCGGCAGCGAGCGGGGACTGGCGCTGCTGCCCGTGAGCACCGCGCTCGATCCGGCCAAGACTACTCGGCGTGTGAGCGCGCGCTGGCTGCCCGACGGGCCCGCCGTCGAAGCGTACGAGATCCACATGGGACGGACCGCGACCGAGGGCCCCGGAGCCCCACTGCTGGACGCGGATGGCCGACGGGAGGGCTGGGCCTCGCCTGACGGTCGGGTGTGGGGCACCTATCTCCACGGGCTCTTTGACTCGGGCGCGGCGCGCCGCCACGTTCTCGACTGGGCCCGGAGCGCGGCGGCTACGCCGGATTCGGGCGCCTTCTCTCTGCTGGATGCCCAGGCCGAGAGGCAGCGGGGCTATGACCGACTTGCTGATGCCCTCGAAGCCGCTTTGGATCCATCCGTTCTCCGCCGGCTAACCGCCCCCTAAGAGCCCGAATTTTCTTCGGTCACGCTGGACTCGAGGACTATCATGATTCATCGCCGCCATGGGCGGCGATTTGCGTCTTTTCACCCGTATGCACCTGAACATCACCGATCACCTGGCCGATGCGCTGCGGCAGGCCCTCGCCGCGGCGGGATTGCCTGCGCCGGAGGACGTCTTCTGGGAGCCCACGCGGGAGGAGCGCCACGGCGATTACGCCACCAATGCTGCGATGACGCTGGCGCGCGAGGCACGCCAGGCGCCGCGCAAGGTGGCGGAGGCCGTCGTCGCGCACTTCCCGAAGACCGCGGCCGTCGAGCGCCTCGAGATCGCGGGACCGGGCTTCCTCAACGTTTATCTCTCCCCGCGCTGGTGTGCCGACGCGCTGCACGGCATCCTCGGCGAGGGCGAGCGCTATGGCTTCGGCCGGACCGGGGCGGGGAAGCGCTATCTCCTCGAGTTCGTTTCCGCCAACCCAACCGGGCCTCTTCTCATCGTCAATGCGCGCGCTGCCGCCGTGGGCGACGCTCTGGCGCGCCTCCTCCGCTCTCAGGGCTCGGCAGTCCACTGCCAGTACTACATCAATGACGCGGGCAACCAGTTCCAGGCCCTGGCCCGTTCGCTCGAGGTCAGACTCCGTCAGGCGCTGGGTGAGAGCGTGGAACTGCCCGAGGAGTCCTATCAGGGCGAGTACCTTGTCGACTTGGCCCGGGACTTCCTCGCCAAAGACCCTGTGGGGATGCGGGCGATGCTCTCGCTGCCCGAGGCGGAGCGGCACGAGCGCCTCGGGCGGCTGGCCGTGGCCCATTTCGTGGATGAGCAGCGGCGCATTCTGGCCGACTACGGCACCGTGTTCGACAGCTGGATCCACGAGGCCTCCGACGTGCGGGCGGCCGGGCTGCCGGAGCGGGCGATCGAAATGCTGACCGCCGGGGGGCACACCTTCGAGCAAGACGGGGCGCTGTGGTTCCGCTCGACGGCCTTCGGCGACGACCAGGATCGGGTGCTGCGAAAGTCGGATGGCGAGCTGACCTACTTCGCCGTGGATATCGGCTTTCATCACTTCGTGAAGTTCGCCGACGTGGACAGCGTCGTGGATTTTCTCGGCCCCGACCACCACGGTTACATCCCGCGCATCAAGGCGGCCATGCGGGCCCTCGGCCACCAGCCCGAGGCCTTCGACGTGCTCGTCGTCCAGCTCGTCACGCTGCTGCGCGAGGGCCAGCCCGTGCGCATGTCCAAGCGGCGCGGCGAGTTCGTGCTGATGGAGGAGCTGCTGGAGGAGGTCGGCCGCGATGCCGCCCGTTTCACGTTCCTCACCAAGCGCCAGGACACGCCGCTGGATTTCGACCTGGCCCTGGCCACGCGCCACTCGGCCGAAAATCCTGTGTTCTACGTCCAGTACTGCCACGCTCGCGTGGCGAGCCTGTTTCGAACTGCGGCCGAGCAGGGCGTGGCCCTGCCGCCCTGGGAGCAGGTGGACTTCTCACCGCTCGGGCTCGCCGAGGAGCAGCGGCTCATCAAACGGCTGCTCCAGTATCCGAATCTGCTGTCGGCGGCCGCGCGAGCACGGGAGCCTCACCGGGTCGCGTACTACCTCTACGAGCTCGCCGGGCTCTTCCATCCCTACTACAAGGCCCACCGGATCATCACGGATGACCGGCCGCTGACGCTCGCGCGCCTCGGCCTCTGCGCTGCCGTCGGCCAGGTGGCGCGCAATGGGCTCGGGCTCCTCGGCGTGTCAGCGCCGGATCGAATGACTCGAGAGCCCGACTAGATGGCGACGGTGCACGCGCACGAGGGCTGGGTGAATGCACGACGAGGTGAGCGGTGAAATGGTTCGAGGAATGAGCTAGACATGTCAGCCAACGGACGCCGTCGTAGCAGCGGGCCCGGGAAAGGGCAGTGGATGGCCTTCGGCGCCGCAGCGCTGGTCATCCTCGGGTTGACCTTCACCCTGGGCCTCCTGGTCGGCCGCCAATGGGCCCGCCAGCTGCCGCCAGCCGCCACGGCCGAGTCAGCCAAGAAGTCGGCGTTGGCCGCGCGGCGCAGCGGTCTTGCCGAGGCCGGCATCGAACGGCCGCCCGAGCTTGGGGAGAAGCTGACCTTCTACCATACGCTCACGGCTCCGCTCAAGAGCGTGTCACCCGCCGGGAGCCGCGAGTCGGCCCATCGCTCCGAGGCGCCGCCCAAGCCTCAGGCCGCGCCGGTATCGGCGCCGGTGCCCGCGCCGCAGCTGGACGAAGCACCGCCCGTGATGATCGAGCGCGCCCCCCCGCCGCTTCCCTCTCCTCCGGCCGCGCCCGACCGCGCCCAGGCCAACCCGGCCCCGGAAACGGCCGCCCAATGGACGGTTCAAGTTGCCGCCTTCAAGGCGCGCGCTCAGGCCGAGCGGCTTCAGAAGCAGCTCATCGCCGCGGGCTTCGAGACCTATGTGACGGAGAAGGGCGGGGAAGGACAGGCGCAATTCCGTGTTCGGGTGGGCAGCTTCAAGGCGCGAGAGGATGCCGTCCGGACCGCCGAGCGTCTCAAGGCCGAACGCTCGGTCGCCGCCTTCGTCACCTCCCGCTAGCGGGGCGATCCTGAGGGCGATGCCGAGGACCCCGGAGAGGACCCCGATAACCGGTCGGCTGGGCCGCACCCTCATCACCCGGGACGAGGTGGCCGCGCGTGTGGCCGAGCTGGGCCAGACCATAGGCCGCGATTACGCCGGTCGCAGCCCGCTCCTGGTCGGCGTGCTCAAAGGCGCCGTGGTCTTCACCGCCGATCTCGCCCGCGCGATCCCGCTCCGGACGGGTTTCGACTTCATGGGAGTGTCCTCCTACGGCTCCCGCGCCCAGACATCCGGCGTCGTCCGGCTGACCTCCGATCTCTCAGTGTCGATCGAGGGGCGGGACGTGATCATCGTCGAAGACATCATCGATACCGGCCGGACGATCCACTACCTCCGCCGCAACCTGGCGACCCGTCACCCGAAGAGCCTGGCGCTGTGCGTCCTGCTCGACAAGGTGGCCCGCCGGGAGGTCGAGGTGCCCGTGGACTACGTGGGCTTCGTCATCCCCAACGACTTCGTCGTGGGCTATGGGCTGGACCACGATGGCCTCTACCGCAACCTGCCCGATATCTCCGTTCTGGAGCGCACTTCCGACGCAATGGCGGCCGGGGAGGCCCGATAGCGGCCATTGGGGGGTGTGGTATAATTTTCCCGGGATGAATCCGTTCTACAAGAACCTCGCCCTCTGGATGGTGATCGGCCTGATCGTCATCCTGCTCTTCCAACTGTTCTCCACTCAGCAGCAGACGCGCGGCGAGATCGTCTTTTCCGATTTCATCAAAAAGGTCGAGGCGGGCGAGGTGCGGGACGTCACGATTCGGGGCAAGGCCGTGACCGGCCACCTCGCCGACAGCTCCAGCTTCCGGACCTATACCGCCGATTACCCCGATCTGGTCAAGCTGCTCAAGGACCGCGGCGTGAAGATCGAGGCCAAGCCGGACGACGGCAGCCCCTGGTACATGATCATCGCCAACTGGGTGCCGATGCTGCTCTTCATCGGCGTCTGGATCTTTTTCATGCGCCAGATGCAGGGCGGCGGCGCCAAGGCGCTGTCCTTCGGCAAGGCGCGCGCCCGCCTGATCTCGGAAAAGCAGAACAAGGTCACCTTCCAGGACGTGGCGGGCGTGGAGGAAGCCAAGGAGGAGCTGCGCGAGATCATCGAGTTCCTCAAGGACCCGCCGAAATTCCAGAAGCTCGGCGGCAAGATCCCGAAGGGCGTGCTGCTCGTGGGCCCGCCGGGCACTGGGAAGACCCTGCTCGCGAAGGCGATCGCGGGTGAAGCCAATGTTCCGTTCTTCTCGATCTCGGGCTCCGATTTCGTCGAAATGTTCGTCGGTGTCGGCGCCTCCCGCGTGCGCGATCTCTTCGAGCAGGGCAAGAAGCACGCGCCCTGCATCATCTTCATGGACGAGATCGACGCCGTCGGTCGGCACCGCGGCGCGGGCCTGGGCGGCGGCCACGACGAGCGCGAGCAGACGCTCAACCAGCTCCTGGTCGAGATGGACGGCTTCGAGACCAACGAGGGCGTGATTCTCATCGCGGCGACGAACCGCCCGGATGTGCTGGATCCGGCCCTGCTTCGTCCCGGGCGCTTCGACCGGCAGGTGGTCGTCGCGCGGCCGGACGTCAAGGGGCGGGAGGAGATCCTCAAGGTCCACTCCCGGCGCATCCCGCTGGCGGCCAAGGTGGACCTCAAGGTGCTGGCGCGCGGCACGCCGGGGTTCTCGGGCGCCGATCTGGCGAATCTCGTGAACGAGGCGGCCCTGCTGGCGGCGCGTCAGGACAAGAAGTCCGTCGAGATGATCGACTTCGAGAACGCCAAGGACAAGGTCCTGATGGGCGTCGAGCGCCGCTCCATGATCATCTCGGACGCCGAGAAGCGCACCATCGCCTACCACGAGGCCGGCCACGCGCTGGTGGCCGATCTCCTGCCGGGCGCCGATCCGCTCCACAAGGTGACCATCATCCCGCGCGGCCGCGCGCTGGGCCTGACCCAGCAGCTGCCCACCGACGACAAGTACAATTACTCCAAGGAGTACCTCATCAACCGCATCACCATCCTGCTGGGCGGCCGGGCGGCCGAAGAGCTCGTCTTCCAGCAGCAGACCACCGGCGCGGGCGACGATCTGGAAAAGGCTACCGAGATGGCCCGCAAGATGGTCTGCGAGTGGGGCATGTCCGACAAGATGGGACCGCTCACCTTCGGCAAGGTCGAGGAGCACATCTTCCTCGGACGTGAGATGTCGCGCCCCAAGGACTACAGCGAGGATACGGCTATCCTGATCGATTCCGAGATCAAGCGGATCGTCACCGAGGCTGCCGCGCGCGCCCGGCAGATGATCGAGGCCAACCTGGCCAAGCTCCATGCATTGGCGCAGGCGCTGCTCGAACGGGAATCGCTCGATGGTGAAGAGATCGCCCGGATCCTCCGCGTTCCGCCCCTGCAGGAAGCGCCGGCCCCGGCCTGAATCGGTTTCACCGGGCGTATCTCACGCCACCGGCGTCGACGCCGGTGCACTTTTTGTCGGGGAGACTGCGCGCATGATCCGAGCCGACCTCGCGGGAGTTGCCCTCGGCGATGGCCTCGACGTGGCCGTCCTGGGGGCGCTCAATGTCAGTCCCGAGTCCTTCTACGCGGGCTCGGTCGCCCTTGGCCGCGACCGGCTGCTCGCGGCCGCTGAAGCCATGGCGGCCGCCGGCGCCGCGCTCCTCGACGTGGGCGCCATGTCCACGGCACCCTATCTCGACGCCGCGCTCTCGGCCTCGGAGGAGGCCGACCGCCTCGCGTCGGCCGTGGATCATCTCGTGAGCAAGCTCGGCCTGCCGGTTTCGGCCGACACCAGCCGCAGCATCCCCGCCCGAGCTGCCCTGGACGCCGGCGCGCGCGTCATCAACGACGTCACCGGTCTCACCGGAGACTCCGAGCTGGGGGCGCTCGTGGCCGGGCGCGGAGCCAGCCTGATCGTCATGGCCTCCGAGCGCGGCGGCGGACGATCCGGCTCGCCCATCACGCTCGTGGCGGCGCTGCTCGACGAAAGCCTCGGCATCGCCCGGCGCGCCGGGATTCCGGCCGAACGCATCGTCGTGGACCCCGGCATCGGCTTCTTCCGGGGGCAGGGGATACCGTGGCATGAATGGGACTGCCGGGTGCTGGCCGGGCTGCCGCGCCTCCGCACCCTCGGGCGGCCGGTATGCGTCGGCGTGTCGAGGAAATCCTTCATCGGCGCGCTCAGTGGCCAGGCCGATCCCGCGGATCGGCTGCCGGGCTCGCTCGCGGCGACGGCGGCGGCCGTACTGGGCGGAGCGCATCTGATCCGCTGCCACGACGTCGCCGAGACCGTGCAGGCAGTCAAGATCGCGCAGGCCATCGCCCGCGCTCGTGAGCGAAGTTAGGCCATGTGGAGCGTGCTCCAGGGCTTCAGGCTGAGGGACGCGATCGACATCATCGTGGTCGCGCTCGTGCTCTATCGCGTATTCGTGCTGTTCAAGGAAACCCGCGTTCTGCAAATGCTGCTGGGGCTGATGGGCCTCATGGCGGCTTCCTTCGTCGCGCGCTACTTCGAGCTCTTCAGCACGAGCTGGCTGCTCGACAATTTCTGGTCGTTCTGGGTGCTGGCGCTCATCGTGCTCTTCCAACCGGAGCTGCGCCGGGCGCTCGCCCAGCTCGGGCAGAGCCGCCTGTTCCAGGGCATGACCACGGCCGCCCGCGAAGAGCGGGGCCACCTCATGGACGAAGTGGTCAAGGCCGCCGACGCGCTGGCCAGCAAGCGGATCGGCGCCCTGATGGTCCTCGAGCGCAGCGCCGAACTCGGCCACTATGCCGAGCTGGGCGTGCCGCTCGACGCGCGGGTCTCCGCGGACCTGCTCGCGAGCCTCTTCCTGCCCTACTCGCCGCTGCACGACGGCGCGGCCTTCATCCGCGGCGACCGGGTGGCGGCGGCCGGCTGCTTCCTGCCGCTCTCCCGCAATACCGACCTCGGCCGCGCGATGGGAACGCGGCATCGTGCCGCGCTGGGCCTGGCCGAAGAGACCGACGCCCTGGTGCTCGTGGTGTCCGAAGAGACCGGCCGCATCTCGCTGGCCGTGCAGGGACAGATGGAGTCCCCGCTCGACCGCGAGTCGCTGCGGCGCCGGATCGGCGAGCTCTTCTCGCTCGACGAGGCGCCGGCCCAGCAGCGCATGGCCTGGTGGGTGCCGGCCCGCGGGTGGCTGAAGAAATGAGCTTCCTGACCCGCCATTGGGAGCTCAAGCTCCTCGCCCTGGCCTTCTCGGCCGTGCTCTGGTTCTTCGTGACGAATTCCGAGAAGTCCGACCTGATCGTCTCGGCGCCCGTCGAGCTCGATGGCCTTCCGACCGGCCTCGAAGTGGTGGGCGACAAGCCCGCGAGCGTCGACGTGCAGCTCCACGGGCTGCGCCGCGCGCTCGCGCGCCTCGGCCCCGACCAGGTCAAGGCGCGGCTGAGCCTGGCCGGCACCCACCCCGGTGAAGTCCAGATCCGGATCCAGCCCGAGCACGTTCAGGTTCCCGTGGGCATCACCGTGCTCTGGGTCAATCCGCCGCGCATCAGGCTGACCCTGGCGGCATCGCGCACATGACCGCGCGCCTGTTCGGCACCGATGGCATCCGCGGCAAGGCGAATGCCGAGCCGCTCACCACGCACCTGGCGTTCCGCTTGGGCCGCCAGCTCGTGGCAACCCTCCTCGAGCACCACGGTGTCGCCAAGGTTCGGCTCGTGGTGGGGCGCGATACGCGGCTGAGCGGCCCGATGCTCGAGGGCGCGCTGACCTCGGGCGCGCTCTCGGCCGGCGCGGACGTGTACGCCGTCGGCGTGCTGCCGACGCCGGGCATCGCCTTTCTCACGCGCAAGCTCGAGGCCCATGGCGGCGTGGTGCTCTCGGCCTCCCACAATTCGTTCGAGGACAACGGCATTAAGATCTTCTCGGCTGAGGGCTCCAAATTCCCCGACGCGTGGGAAGGAGAGATCGAGGCGCGCCTCGCGGGGCAGGATGCGGCGCCCCGCCCCACCGGTCACGACGTGGGCCGGCTCGTCCCCTACACGGCGGCCGAATCGGAGTACATCGCCCATGCGCGCGGGACCTTCCCCTTCGATCTCTCGGGGCTGAGCATCGTCCTCGACTGCGCCCACGGCGCCACCTATCGCGTGGCCCCGCGCGTGTTCCGCAGCCTGGGCGCCAAGGTGCTGGTGCTGGCCGCGCGACCCGACGGGGTCAACATCAACAAAAAATCTGGCGCGCTCTTTCCCGAGCGGCTGCAGAAAAAGGTGATCGCGGCTGGCGCGCAGCTCGGTCTGGCCTTCGACGGCGACGGCGACCGGCTGATCTCGGTGGACGAGCAGGGCATCGTGCGCGACGGCGACTACGCGCTCGCCATCTGCGGCCGGCATCTGGCCGTGCGGGGCCGGCTCAAGGCCGGGTGCGTCGTGACGACGGTCATGGCCAATTTCGGGCTCGAGCGGGCGCTCAAGGCCGCCGGCGTGCGCACCGTGACCACGCAGGTCGGCGACCGGTACGTGCTCGAGGAGATGCTCAAGCTCGGCGCCAACCTTGGTGGCGAGCAGTCGGGCCACCTGCTCTTCCTCGACCACACGACCGCCGGCGACGGCATCGTCTCGGCGCTCCAGTTGCTCTCCGTCATGCGCGAAACGGGCCAATCGCTCTCGGCACTCTCCGCCTGCCTGACCAAGCTGCCCCAGGTGCTCATCAACGTGAAGGTCAAGGAGAAGCCTCCACTCGAAGCCATCGCGGGGCTCGACGCGTGCCGCGGCGGCTTCGAGACGGAGATGAACGGCAATGGGCGCATCCTCCTGCGCTACTCCGGCACCGAGCTGCTGGCGCGCGTCATGATCGAAGGCGAGGACCAGGCGCGCATCGACGGCATGGCCCGCGAGCTGGCGGGCATCATCAAGAAGGCCATCGGCGCATGAGCCAGATCAAGGGCATCGGCGTGGACCTGGCCCAGATCCCGCGGCTCCGGCGGGTGGTGGAGCGCTGGGACGAACGCTTTCTTCGCCGCGTGTTCACCGAAGACGAGCTCGCCTACTGCCGGCGCCGCCGCGATCCCATTCCTCATCTCGCCGCGCGCTTCGCGGCGAAGGAGGCCACGCTCAAGGCGCTGGGCACGGGGCTCCGCATGGGGATCAAGTGGCAGGAGCTCGAGGTGCGGCGCGAGAGGGGACAGGCGCCGGTGATGGTGCTCTCCGGCCGCTGCCGGGCCCTGGCCCAGGCCAAGGGGGCCGGCAGCGTGTTGCTCTCGCTCAGCCATGATGGCGACTACGCCATGGCCCAGGCCATGCTCATCGGAGATGCCCCGGATGAATCTCAGAGGCGCGGGTAGCCTGGTGCTGAGCCTGGCCATGCTTCTTCAGGGCTGCGCCGGGCTGTTCGGCAAGGAGGTTACCGCCGAGCCCGTTCCGGCGCGGACGGCGGCCGTCGCGCAGACGGGGCGCATCGAGATTGAGCGCGGCCGGCCCGGTTTTGTCATTGGCGCGCCGCACGGCACCTCTGACAGCGCCACCGACCTGATCGCGCGGGATCTGGCGCGACTCACCGGCTTCAGCCTCGTGGTTGCCACCGGCTTTTCCCATCTCGATGCCGAGGGGCGCCGCTACAATGTTAATCGCCCGACGGAGAGCGTGCCCGGCACTGCGGCGCGGCTGGAAGGCGAGACGGAGACCGCGCGTCGGGTCTATCTCGACTACCGCCGGCGCGTGGATGAAGCCGCCCAGGGGCCGCTGCGCTTCTATGTCGAGGTGCACGGCAATGGCCGCAAGGAGAGCGCCGGGCGCGTCGAGATCGCGACGGTGGGCCTCGGCAAGGAGGAGGCCTGGCAGCTCAAGACACTCCTCGAGCTGATCCGCGACGCGCGCCTGGTCGGGCAGGACAGTACCCCACGCTTCGACGTCTGGGTGGAGTCACACGATCCGATCTGGTACACGGCCTCGGCGGCCAAGCAATCGGGCGTGCTCGCCGCCTCGGACCGCGCGATCCACATCGAGCTGCCCAAGGCGGCACGCACGACCTACCGCGAGGCCTACACTCAGGTGCTCGCCGAATTCCTCGTCCAGTCGGCTGCGCTCCTCGTCCCCGCCGGGCGCTAGCCCATGCTCCCGGTGTTCTCCGCGGCCGAGATGCGCGGGCTCGATGCCCGCGCGATCAAGGAGCTCGGCATCCCCGGCTCGCGGCTCATGGAGAACGCGGGTGCCGGCGCCGCGCGGCTCATCGCCGAGGAATTCGCCCCCATCCGAGGCAAGCGCATCGTCGTCGTCTGCGGCAAGGGCAATAATGGCGGTGACGGCTTCGTCGTGGCCCGCCACCTCAAGGCGCGCGGCGCGCGCGTACGGGCGCTGCTCGTGGGCCGGAGAGGTGATCTCGCGGGCGACGCCGCCTGGGCGCTCGGCCGCTGGCGGGGCAAGGTCGACGAAGTGCTGGCCGAGCTCAATCTGCGGGCGCTCAAGGGCGCCCTGGCCGAGTCCGAGCTCATCGTGGATGCTCTCCTCGGCACCGGGCTCACGGGCCCAGCGCGTGACGTGGTCGGAGGCGCCATCGAGCTGATCAACCGGGCGGGCCGTCCCGTCGTCTCTCTGGATTTGCCCTCAGGGCTGGGCTCGGACAACGGAGATCTCCTGGGTCCAACGGTGCGTGCCGCGCTCACGCCCACCTTCGCCGGCTGGAAGCGCAGCCTGCTCCTCTTCCCCGGAGCCGGCTACGCGGGACGCGTGCGCGTGGTCGACATCGGCATACCTGCCGCGGAAGTCGCCCGCGCCGCGGGCGCCTTTGTCCTGGAAGATCGCGACATCCGCCGTCACTTTCCCAAGCGCGCCGTTGACGCGCACAAGGGCGCGTACGGCCATCTCCTGGTGGTGGCGGGCTCGGCGGGGAAAACGGGAGCTGCCGCTCTGGCGGGGCGCGCCGCGCTCAGGAGCGGCGCCGGGCTGGTCACCATCGCGACCGCCGCTTCCCAGCAGCCGGTGGTGGCGTCGCTCGGCATGGAGTACATGACCGAGCCCTGTCCCGAGACCCATGGCCAGAGCCTGTCGCTCAAGGCGCGAGAGCGCATCCTCGAGCTCGCCGGGCGAATGGACGCTGTGGCGCTCGGCCCGGGTCTCGGCCTCGACGCCGAGACCCAGGACCTCACGCGCGCCCTCATCGCCGAAGTGCCGCTGCCCATGGTGGTGGACGCCGACGCGCTCACCGCGCTGGCCGGGCACCTCGATCTGCTGGGGCGCGTGGCTGCGCCGCGCCTGCTCACCCCGCATCCGGGCGAGATGGCGCGCATGCTCGAGGTCAGCGTGAGCCAGATCCAGAGCGATCGCTTCGAGAGCGTGCGCTCCTTCTGCCTCGGCCATCATGTCTTCCTCGCGCTCAAGGGCGCGGGAACGGTAATCGGCGGGCCCGACGGACGGCTCTTCGTCAATCCCACGGGAAATCCCGGCATGGCCAAGGGCGGCTCGGGCGACGTGCTCACGGGCATGGTCGGCGCCTTCCTCGCGCGCGGCTTCGAGGCCGAAGCGGCGGTGCAGGCGGGTTGCTATCTCCATGGCCTGGCCGGCGATCTGGCCTGCGCCGAGCGCGGCGAAGAAGCGATGATCGCCGGTGACATCATCGAAGCCATTCCCACCGCGCTCCGGCCCGCGCATCCCAAGCGCCGTCCGTGACGGCGAGCGAGACCGTGATCTCGCGCAACCCCGAAGAGACCCAGGCCGTCGGGGAGCGCCTCGGGGTGCGGCTGCGGGCCGGCGATGTCGTGGCCTGCATCGGCGAGCTCGGCGCGGGCAAGACATGCTTCCTCCAGGGACTGGCCCGCGGCCTCGGCGTCGAGGCCGACGTGACGAGCCCCACCTTCGTGCTCGTCAACCAGTACCGCGGCCGGCTCCCCGTCTACCACGTGGACGCCTACCGGACAGAGAGCCTCACCGAGCTCGTGGACCTGGGGCTCGAGGAGATGCTCCACGGCGACGGCGTCACGGTGGTCGAGTGGGCGGACAAGCTGCTGCCGCTGCTGCCGCCTACTACCATCACGGTGACGATCACGGGGCTAGGGGACGAGCCGCGCCAGATCGTGATCGACGGGCCCCGCTGAGTCCGCCGCGCTAGGCGAGCTCGCGCGCCGGGGAAAGCACCGCACGGGTGTGCCGAGCGATCATCAGGTCCTCGTCGGTCGGGATGACGCGGACCACGCAGCGACTGTCCGGGCGGCTCACCGTGTCCGCGTGGGCCGCGTTGCGCTCGGGGTCGAGCCGGATCCCGAGGTGCTCGAGCCCCTGGCAGCTCTCCCAGCGGACGGGAGCGGCCCGCTCACCGATGCCGCCCGTGAAGACCAGAGTGTCGAGGCCGCCGAGCCCCGCCGCCAGCGCGCCGACGTACTTCCTGAGCTGATAGCAGAACATGCCCACCGCCTGAGCCGCGGCCGGCTCGCGCTCGCGCCGCTCCAGCAGGGTCTTCATGTCGGGGCTCAGGCCGGAGACGCCGAGCAGGCCCGACTCGTCGTTCACAAGCCGCTCCAGCCGGTCGGCATCATAGTCCTTTTCTCTCAGGAGATAGAGGAGGACGCCCGGGTCGAGGTCGCCGGTGCGCGTGCCCATCATGAAGCCGCCGGTAGGCGTCAAGCCCATGGTGGTGTCCATCGGCAGCCCGTCGCGCACCGCGGCCATGCTGGCCCCGTTGCCCAGATGCGCGATGATGGTCCGTCCGCCGGCGCCGGGACCGAGCCGCCACACGACGTACTCGTAGGAGAGGCCGTGGAAGCCGTAGCGTCGGATCCCGGCGTCCCAGAGCGCGCGGGGTAGCGGCAGGCGCCGCGCCAGCTCGGGCATTCGGTGATGGAAGGCCGTGTCGAAGCACACGATCTGCGGCAGCGCCGGGAAGCGCGCGCTCACCGCCTCGATGACCGACAGCTCGCCGGGCAGATGCAGCGGGGCCAGCGGTACGAGCTCGCGAAGCGATCCGAGCAGACGCGCATCCACGCGCGCGGGCCCGGTGTGCTCCGCTCCGCCATGGACGAGCCGGTGCCCGACGGCCTCCAGCGTGAGGAGCCCGCGGCGTTCCAGCGCGTCGAGGATTGCGTGTAGTGCGCTCGCGTGATCCCGGTACTCCCCCGCCGCTTCCGCGGCGGCGTCGCCGTCCGTGCTCAGGCGGAATCGGCCCTGGCTCAGGCCAATCCGCTCCACCGCGCCGGCTGCGAGTCGGCTCTTGCCGCCTTCCATGTCCGGCGTCCGGCGGTAGACCGCGAACTTCAGCGAGGAGGAGCCGGCGTTGAGGCAGAGGATCGTGCCGCCTGGCGCCGTCATGCGTCTGTCCATTTCCACTCGCGCACTTCCGGCATGTCCTCCAGATGCTCGCGGATGTATCCGTCGTGGCGGGCGAGCATCGCCTCGCAGTGCTCCACCACCGCATCCGCCCGCCCGGCCATCCGCGAAGCGCGCCGCACCGCCTCCAGACAGAGGTGATAGCGGCTCATGTCGTTCTTCACCACCATGTCGAACGGGGTCGTCGTGGTGCCTTCCTCGTTGAACCCACGCACGTGGAAGCGGTCCGCGTTGGGCCGCCCGTGTACGATCTCGTGGATCGCGCGCTGATAGCCGTGAAACGCGAAGACGACGGGCGCCGCGCGCGTGAAGAGCTCATCGAAGGCGGCGTCCGACAGGCCGTGGGGATGAAAGCGCGACAGGAACAGCACCATCAGGTCCACCACGTTGACGACCCGCACTCGCATCTCCGGCGCGTGGCGCCGGAGCAGCCAGGCCGCCGCCACCGTCTCCTGGGTCGGGACGTCGCCGGCTGCCGCCAGGACGACATCGGGCTCCTTCCCATCGTCCGTGCTCGCCCATTGCCACACCGAGGCCCCCCGCGTGCAGTGCTCGACGGCGGCGCCCATATCCAGCCACTGCAGCTGCGGCTGCTTGTCGATGACGATCAGGTTCACGTAGTCGCGGCTCCGGAAGCAGTGATCGGCCACCGAGAGCAGGCAATTCGCGTCCGGCGGCAGGTAGATGCGCGAGACCGTCCCCTTCTTGGAAAGGATCACGTCGATCAGCCCCGGCCCCTGGTGGCTGAAGCCGTTGTGGTCATTGCGCCAGCAGGTGGAGGTCAGGAGGATGTTCAGGGAGGCGATCGGCTTCCGCCACGGGAGCTTGATCATCTCCTCGAGCCATTTGGTGTGCTGGACGGCCATCGAGGCCGACACCATCGCGAAGGCCTCGTAGCTCGCGAAGAGCCCGTGCCGCCCAGTGAGCAGATAGCCTTCGAGCCAGCCCTGGCAGTTGTGCTCGCTCAGCACTTCCATGACGCGGCCGTCAGCCGCCACGTGATCGTCCGCCGTCTGGATCGGGCCCGCGAAGCAGCGGTTCTCGACCGTGAACACGTCGCCCAGCCGGTTGGAGTTGGTCTCGTCGGGACAGAACAGCCGGAAGTTCTGTCGGGTGGCATTGCGGGTGAAGATGGCGGCGAGCAGCTTCCCAAGCTGGCGCGTCGACTCGTGCCGCTCCGTGGCAGGCTGCTTCACGGTAAGGGCGAAGTTCGTGAAGTCCGGCAGATCGAGATCCGCCAGCAGCCGTCCGCCATTGGCATGCGGGTTGGCGCCCATGCGGCGATCGCCTTTCGGGACGAGAGCCGCGAGGGACGGGACGAGGCGGCCGCGCTCGTCGAAGAGCCCCTCGGGCCGGTAACTCTTCATCCAGGTCTCGAGCAGCTTCAGATGCGCCGGGTTCTCCCTGACGTCCGCGACGGGAACCTGGTGGGCGCGGAA
>JBKPCB010000010.1:0-9438 GCA_046727155.1 Candidatus Methylomirabilota bacterium
CGGCGAGATACTCCTTGAGGAAAACATAAAGCACCGCCCCGAGCACGGGGCCGTGGAGAGTGCCCACGCCTCCGATGAATGTCATCAACAGCGCGTCGAAGGTCCAGCTCGGGCTGAACGGATGCGAAGGGTAGTAACTGATGTGGTAGTAGGCGAAGAGTCCGCCTGCCAGTCCCGCCAGTCCCGTCGAGAGCACGAGGGCGGTGAGCTTTAGGGACAGTGCCCCGACCCCGGACGCCTCCGCCGCCTCTTCGTCCTCGCGCACCGCCTGCATCCCGAGTCTCAGCCGCGAATTGCCCAGGACCGCAACCACGACCACCGAGAGGGCGGCGAGCGCCAACGCGAGGTAGTAGCGGTGCGAGAGGCGGTAGGCGGCGATTGTGGCGGCGGGAAGCGTCGAGATCTCGGAGAGGACATTGCCGACGGTCGTGCGCAGAATCTCGCCCAGCGCAAGCGTCCCGATCGCGAAATAGGCGCCGCGTAGCCGGAAGGCGGCCACCCCGATGATGAGCGCGAAAGCGGCCGCGACGACCGCGCCGGCGCCCATGGCGAGCACGACGGGCACGCCCAGAATCCAGAGAGCGCGCGCGACCAGCGCCCCCAGGCCGAAGAAGGCCGCGTGCCCCAGGTTCACCTGGCCGGCGTAGCCCGCGACGATGTTCCAGCTCTCGGCGAGCGTGACCGAGAGCAGGATGAGGAAGACGAAGTTGAGGACATCCTCGCGATAAACGGCCAGCGGAAGGAATGCCAGCGCCGCGAAGCCGAGAAGGATCGCGGCCGCCCAGCCGAGCTCACGCCGCTTCGCGAGGCGCGTCATCGCCCGAAGAGGCCGCGCGGCCTGACAACGAGGACGACCACGAAGATGACGAGCCCCACGACCTCCCGGTACGGGCCTCCGAAGATGGCCGCGCTCAAGGCCTCCGCCACCCCGAGGAAGATTCCCGCAACGAAGGTGCCGATCACCGAGCCGAGCCCGGCGAGCACGACGACGATCAGCGCCTTGAGGGTCCACTCCAGTCCTATCGAGGGGCTCACCGAGTAGCCCACGGTGACGAGGCTGCCGGCGGCGCCGGCAAGGCCCGTACCGATGGCGAAGGCCAGGAGGTAGGCGCGGCGGACATCGATGCCGGTCAGAAGGGCGGCCTGCCAGTCCTCGGCAGTCGCCCGGATCGCCTTGCCCCATCGCCAATGCGTCAACAGGAGGTGCAAGCCGCCGATGAGGACGAAGGCGACGGCGAGGCTCGCGAGGCGGACTACGGGGATCGAGAGGTCCCCAAGGGTGATGACAGCGCCGCCATAAGGCGTGACGACGGATCGCTCGTCCGCGGTCCAGAGCCGAACGGCGAGGGCATGCAGCACCAGTGCCAAGCCGAAGCCGATCAGCAGGGAAGTCCGAACCCGCGCCTCCTCGTCGGCACGGACGACGAAGCCGAAGAGGGCTCCGTACAGACCGAGGCCGAGAAGCAGTGAGAGCGGCACAACGAGCAGGAGCGAGGCGAAAGGGTCGATGCCCAGCAGGGTGACGAGCCAGAACGTCCCATAGCCGCCGAGCATGATCAGTTCGCCGTGGGCGACATTGAGGACCTTGAGGACGCCAAAGACGAGCGAGAGCCCCACCGCGGCCAGCCCGTAGAGTCCGCCAAGCAGGACTCCGAGGATCAGCTGCTGGGCGAGAGCGTTCACCCGGCGGCCGTCACGTCCACCGCGCTCGGGGCGCTCACGCGCGCGCCGCGAGCGGGCCGAGATAGGCCTGACGGACGTGCGGGTCGCGGAGCAGGGCAGCGCCGCTGCCCTCGGCGACGATGCGGCCGGACTCGAGAACGTAGGCGTGCTGGGCCAGGGTGAGGGCGGCCCGCACGTTCTGCTCGACCAGGAAGATCGTCACGCCGGCGCGATTGATCTCGACCAGGACGTCGAGGATGGCCCGCGCCAGGCGTGGTGCGATACCGAGCGAGGGCTCGTCCAGCATCAGGATCTTCGGGCTGGTCATGAGCGCGCGCCCGACGGCCACCATTTGCTGCTGGCCCCCCGAGAGCGCGCGCACGACCTGGCGCCGCCGTTCGCCCAGAATGGGGAACAGGGCGTAGACGCGCTCGAGATTGGCCCTCCGGGCCGGTCGCGCCCGCGGCGTGAACGCGCCCAGCTCGAGATTTTCCTCCACGGTCATGCCGCCGAAGAGGCGGCGTCCCTCGGGCACCATCGCCAAACCGCGCTCGACGATCGCGTGCGCGGCGATGCGCCCCAGGTCCTTGCCCTCCCAGCAGATGGTGCCGGCGCGTGGCCGGAGCAGCCCCGCGATCGACTTGAGCAGGGTGCTCTTGCCGGCGCCGTTTGGACCGAGGAGGGCCGCGAATTCGCCCGTTCTGACGGACAGCGTGACTCCGGACAGCGCCCGGATGTCGCCGTAGGCGGCCTCGAGATCGCGGATCTCAAGCAGGGAGTTGGGCCTCCCGGTCAGTGCCGAGGTACACGTCCACGACGGCGGGATTGGCGGCGACGGCTGAGGGAGGCCCATCCGCGATCTTCTCTCCGGCGCTGAGCACGATGATCCGGTCGGAGAGATCCATGAGGGCCCAGACGATGTGCTCGACCATGAGCAGGGTGACTGCCTCGCTTCGGAGCCGCCGGAGCAGCGCCATGGCGGTCGCCGTCTCGGCGGGGTTGAGACCCGCCATGAACTCGTCGAGCAGTAGGAGCTCCGGAGCCGTGGCCAGCGCTCGGGCCAGCTCGAGACGCTTCCGGTCGATGAGCGTGAGATGAGAGGCCAAGACGTGGGCATGGCGTCCGAGCCCGACGAGAGTGAGGAGCCGCTCGGACTCCGCGATGGCTTCCGATGTCGCCGCGCGCGCGCGGCCGTACAGCCGGCCGACGAGCACGTTCTCCAGCGCGGAAAGGCCGCCGAAGGGCCGGACGAGCTGGAAGGTGCGTGCGATCCCGAGGGCGCAGATCCGATGCGATGCGAGGCCGGCGATGTCCTGGCCTCGGAGGCGAATGCCCCCGCTGTCGGGACGAAGGGCTCCTGCGATCAGGTTGAGGAGGGTCGTCTTCCCCGAGCCGTTTGGGCCCATGATGCCCAGCAGCTCTCCCTCTTCGAGGGCCAGGCTGACATCGTGGACGGCCCGCACGCCGCCGAAGTCTTTCGATACCCGGTCAACCTCGAGGAGGGGCATGCGCGATACGGGCAGTCGGCGGCCTCAGCGCCTGGCGAAAGGTGGCGCCGGATACGCCAGCGGCGCCGTGGCCGACTCCTTGGGCCAGACCAGCTCCTGCTTGCCGTTGATCCACTGCAGCAGCGCCTGCTGGACGATGCCGGTGCCGTCGGGCCGGAACTTCACGGGCCCGATGACCGTCGTCATGTTCGTCGCGGCGATCGAGTCGCGCACCTTGTCCCGGTCGAGCGACCCGGCGCGCGTAACGGCCGTGGCCAGGATCTGCACGCATGCGTAGGCCGGGCCGGCGATGGGATCCGCGGGGCGGCCGTATTTCTTCTCGTGCGCGTCGTTGAGCTCCTTCACGCCGGCTCCCTTCATCGCATGATGCCATCCCGCCGCCAGCACCATGTAGTCGCCGTCCTTGCCGAGGTTCTTGGACCAGACCACGGCGTCCGGGGCGCGGATGAAGAGGGCGAGCCTGGGCGTGTAATCGAGCTCTTTCATCTGCTTGATCATGGTCATGCCGTCGGGGGGCGTCGGCAGCGCGAAGACCGCGTCGGCCTTGGCCGACTTGGCCTTGAGGATCAGGTCGGAGAAGTCTTTCGCGCCCGGGGCGTACTCGCCGCTCAGCGCGACCTGATAGCCGGCTCCCTTGCCGGCCTCCGTCCAGGCCGTGGCCATCTCCCGGCCCCAGTCCGTCTTCTCCTGGAAGATCGCAACGGACTTCGGCCGTTCCCCGGCGGGGATGAGGGCAAGCAGCCCCTGCGTCGCCTGGCCGATGTCAGGCGATTTCCAGAAGGGCGAGAAGAGATAGCGGAAGCCCTGCTGGTGGATCTTGTTCAAGGCGAAGGCCACGCCGAGATAAGGGATGCGGTTCTTTTCGGCCACCGAAGCGGCCGCGGCATGGAGGTCCGATCCGAACCCGCCGAGGTAGGCGACCACGCCCTGCGCGGCCAGGGTCTCGAGGCGGCTCACCGTCTTGGTCGCGTCCGACTCGTCGTCCAGAAGGATCAGCTCCAGCGGCATCTTCTTGCCACCCACCGTGACGCCGCCGGCGGCGTTCAGCTGCTCCACCGCGATCTCGTACCCCGCTCGAACCTGGGCACCGCCGGCGCCGTAGCGCCCGGTGATGGGGACCACCGCGCCAACCTTGATGGTTTGTGCCGAGACGGCGACGGGCCACGCACCGACGATTGCCAGCGTGAGCAGGGCGAGGATTCGCATGGTCTTCTCCTGTAGCTTCCGGGTCAGTGGCCCCAAACGCGAAGCGCCGCCTCGGCGACGCGCTGGAGCTTGCGTTGCTGGTCTTCCGCGCTGATGCGGTTGCCGGCCATCGTGGAGGCGAATCCGCACTGGGGGCTGAGGGCCAGGCGATCCAGGGAGAGGAACGCGGCCGCCTCATCGATGCGCCTGCGCAGCTCGTCCACGGTCTCGAGCCGCGGCTTTTTCGTCGTGACGAGCCCGAGGACCACCTCGCGGTCCTCCGGCACGAATTTCAGCGGCTCGAAGCCGCCCGAGCGCTCGTCGTCGTATTCGAGGAGGAAGCGCTGCGCGCGGCTGCGCTCGAACACGCGGGCGATGGGCTCGTAACCGCCGCTGGCATAGAACATCGATTGGTTGTTACCGCGACAGATGTGGAGTCCGAACGTGATTCCGGAATGATCACCGATCACCGCATTGTCCATCTCGATGCAGGCGTCGATCAACCGGTCCGGATCGCTGCCGCGCTGGCGGTAGCCGTCGCGGAGCGCCGGGTCGAGAAGGGCCGCGTACTGGGGGGCGTCGATCTGAATATAGGCGCAGCCGAGCCTTGCCAGCTCGTCCACCTCGCGGCGGGTCAGGTCGACGATATCGCTCAGATAGGCGTCGCGAGTCGCGTAGGCGCCCTTCGACTTCTCCGGGTCGTAATAGGCCGCCGCCTGCTGGGTGCTGATGAGGGTGACCTTGGTGGGCCGCGCCGCCCGCGCGCGCAGGTAGACGAACTCTTCGGCGCACATGCTCCGCCGCCAGCGCAACTTTTCGACGACCACGGGGCGCTTGAAGACGAGCTCTTTGCCCTGCTCATCGTGAAACGGGATGGCCCAGCCCCCGAATTTGTCGAAACCCTCGACGGCGTCGATCAGGTGGCCGAAGAAAGCGTAGCGCCTGAACTCGCCGTCGGTGACGACGTCGAGGCCCGCGGCCTCCTGGAGCGCCACGGCCTCGTCCACGGCGCGGTCCTCGGTCTTCTTGAACTCCCGGAGGCCGATGCGACGGGCGTCCAATGCTTCGCGCGCCTGGACAAGGTACGGCGGCCGCAGAAGGCTGCCCACCACGTCGCTCCGGATAGTCACGGCCTTCCCCTGTTACAGCGCGAAGCGGGAGGCGTCAAGGCCTAACTTCGCCGCAGCGGGCAGAGCGCCTCTAGCCGAGGCGGATGTCGAGCCAGCCATGAGGCGTGACGGCCGCTCGCTCGCCCTGCCGGATCACGACCGTGGTCGTCGGCGACTCGAAGATCGCCGGACCCTTGATCTCGTCGCCGGCGCGCAGACCTTCGAGGTTGTGCACCGGGACCTCCAGCCAGCGCTCGAGATAAATGCGCCGGCTGCGCGGAGCCAGGCTCGCGGCGGCTGCCTCCCGCGACTGCTCGGCAGGCAGGGTGGGGAGCTCGCCCACGACTGCCAGGCGCGCATTGACCAATACGGCCTCCTGACCCGGCGCGCTGTAGGTGTAGAGCTCTTCGTGACGGCGATGGAAGCGGGCCACGACCTCGTCGATCAGTTTGGGCGAATCGACGTCGACCCCATCCAGCGACACCGTGATCTCGAAGGTCTGCTCACCGTAGCGCATGTCCACCGCGCGCCGGACGCTCACCGGCCCGCCAAAGGCCTTGGCCATGCGCCGGCGTCCCTCGGCTTCCATCTCGGCGAAGAGCCGGCGTAGTCGCGCGCCGCCCACGTGCTGTGCCTCGCCCACGTGCGTGCGGACGAGCTCGTAACGGAGATCGGTGGCGAGCATGCCCCAGGCCGAGAGCACCGAGGCCACGCGCGGGATCACCACGCGCGAGATCTCGAGCATGCGCGCGACTTCGGTGATATGCAGCCCCGCCGCGCCGCCGAATGACAGCAGGGCGAACCGCCGCGGATCGGCGCCGCGCCGCACCGAGACGATGCGGATGCCCTCGGCCATGTTCGTGTTGACCACGCGGTGGATGCCCTCGGCGGCGGCGACGGCAGGAATGCCGAGCTGACGCGCGATGCGCTCAACCGCGCGCTGGGCCGCGGCGGCATCGAGCCGCTGGCGGCCGCCCAGGAAGCTCGCGGGGTCGAGGAGACCGAGCACGACATTGGCGTCGGTAACCGTGGCGGCCTTGCCACCACGGCCGTAGCAGGCGGGACCAGGATCGGCGCCCGCGCTCTCCGGCCCGACGTGGAGGATGCCGCCGGCGTCCACGCGCGCGATGGAGCCGCCGCCCGCGCCGAGGGTGTGGATGTCTATGGCGGGCATCGCCACCTTCTGGCCGGCCACGCCTTTGTCGCCCGTCAGCTGGGGCTCGCCGCCCTCGATCAGGGCGATGTCGGTGCTGGTGCCGCCCATGTCGAAGGTGATGAGATTGCCCTCGCCCAGCAGCCGCGCCGCGTGACGGCCTCCGGCGATGCCGCCGGCCGGGCCCGACAGCACGGCGCCCGCGGCCAGTCGCACCGAGTCGGCGATCGTGGCCACGCCGCCATGGGACTGCATGATGAGCACTTCTCCGCCGTATCCGGCCGCGCGGAGCCGCTCGCCGAGGCGCTGCAGGTAATGCCCGAGCGCAGGGCCCACATACGCATTGACCACCGTAGTGCAGAAGCGCTCGTACTCCTTGATCTGGGGCAGCACCTCGGAGGAGAGGGACACGTAAGCGTCGGGCAGCCGCCGGCGCAGGGCCCTGAGCGTGGCGTGCTCGTGGCGCGGGTCGCGATAGGAGTGCAGATAGCATACCGCCACGGCATTGACGCCGTCGCCTTTGAGCCGCCTGATGGCCGCCTCCAGCGAGCGCCGGTCGAGCGGGGCCTCCACGCGGCCGTCGAAGCGCATCCGCTCGCGTACGTCGAGACGTCGCGCCCGGGGCACGAGCGGCACAGGCGGCGGCATGCGGAGATTGTAGCGATCGTCCTTGAGCCCCTCGCGCATCTCGATGATGTCGCGGTGGCCCTCGGTGGTGAGCATCCCCACCGTGGCGCCTTTGCGCTCGAGGAGCGCGTTCGTGGCCACCGTCGTGCCGTGGACGACAAGGTCGGTGTGGCCGAGAAGCCCCGCCAGATCCAGCCCGAGCTCGGCGGCCAGCAGCCCAAGGCCGTCCATCACGCCGATTGAGGGGTCCTTGGGCGTCGAAGTCGACTTGGCGAGCGTGACGCGGCCGGACTGGTCCACGGCGACTAGGTCGGTGAAGGTTCCTCCGACGTCAATTCCGATGCGAAACATCAGCGTCCGTTCCGCGACCGCTTCGCGACGAAGCCATTTTTCACGTCTGCCGCGCGCGCTGACTTGTCGCGGCGTGCCGGCGGGCCATAGCCGCCGCCGCCGGCCGACTCGATGTCGAATACCGCGCCCGGCGGGATCGGGACGCCTACTTCCTTGGTCTTGAGCGCGCGCACCGTCCGCCCCGCTTTCATCCGGTAGCGGTGGGGCAGGCCGTCCCGGCCGCCCAGGATGCCGTAGGCCGGATGGCGGATGCCGTCGCCAGCGGTATTTCCCTTCGCCATCTGCGTGGTCTCCATGCGCAGCTCGAGGATCGAGCCCACACCACCGCGGAAGCGACCGTCGCCGCCGGAGCCCGGGCGGAACTCGTGGCGCTTGAAGAAGAGCGGAAAGCGTGTCTCGGCTACCTCCACGCTGCCGAATTTGATCCCACCCGCCGCCTGACCTTCTCCAGCGGTTTCCCAGCCGTCGCCCGCTGCCGACGCGCCGCCGCCGCCGCGCGCGTGGAAGAGGTGCCAGATGAACGGGCGTTTGTTGTGGGGATTCACCCCGGAGATCGCGATCCGGAACCGGCGCGACCAGCCCGCGATGACGCGGTCGGGACAGCTTCGGGCCAGCGCCTTGATGACGACCTCGCCGATCTCCTGGGCGCAGTGGTTGGTGCAGAGGGTCACGGGCGCCGGAGGAAAGGGCCAGACTACGGTGCCCTGCTTGAGCTTGACCGTGACGGCCCGGAACATCCCGTCGTTCTTGGGCGTGCGGGGATCGATGAGATAGGCGAGCGCCATGTAAACCGACGCCATGGTGTTCGGGTACGAGGAGTTCACGAAACCCGTCACCTGGGGGTGCGAGTCGGTGAGATCCACCACAAGGCCGTCCCCCCGCTTCGTGACGGTGGCGCGGATATGGATGTCGCGGGCGCCGTGGCCGTCGTCGTCCAGGAACTGCTCGGCACGGAAGATGCCGTCCTTCCATGCGCGGATGCACTCGCGGGTCTGCCGCTCGGCGCCGTCGAGGATCTCGCCGACGGCGGCGAGGGTCGTGTCGAGCCCGTAGTCCTCGACGAGCTTCAGAATGCGCCGCTCGCCCACGCGCGCTGAGCCGATCATCGCACTCAGGTCGCCCTGGAAGTCGCGCGGGTGGCGCACGTTGGTCGCCACCATCTGGAGCAGGTCGTCCCGCAGCTCGCCCCGGTCATAGAGCTTGAGCGGCGTGATACGGATCCCCTCCTGCCAGATCTCGGTGGCCGCCGGATTGTAGGTGCCGTGGGTCGCGCCGCCGATGTCGTGCTGGTGGGCGCGGTTGATGGACCAGAACGCCAAGCGATCCCCCACGAACACGGGCAGCAGCACGGTGAGGTCGGGCAGGTGATTGTTGCCGTGATACGGATCATTGAGGAGAAAGAGATCGCCCGGGTTGATGCGCCCGCGGAAGTACTCGCTGACAGACTGCACGGCCCAGGGCAGCGCGCCCACGTGGATGGGGACGTGCTCGGCCTGCGCGGCCAGGCGCCCCTGGCCGTCGAAGACGGCGGTGGAGAAGTCGCGGCTCGAGTTGAGGATCTGGGAGTAGGCGGTGCGCAGCATGGCCTCGCCCATCTCCTGCACGATGGACTCGAGCCGGTGCTGGATGACCGAGACGGTGATGCGGTCCGGCGTCATGGGCACTCTCTCCGCTGAGGGCTGACTATACATCCGGAAGGCCTCGCGGTATACTCCCGGCCGCGAAGAGCCCTCGAGAGCGAGGGGCAACGCTGCTCCCATTCCTGCCAAGGAGGCTGATGATGGCTCAGACCCGCCGGCAATTCCTCAAGACGACCGCCGTCGGCGCCGGCGCCCTGTCCGGG
>JBKPCB010000011.1:0-31520 GCA_046727155.1 Candidatus Methylomirabilota bacterium
CCCTCGATGGCGGCCGTCTTGCCGGCGCCCTCGACGAGGGTCGTGTTGTCCTTGTCCACCACCACCTTCTTGGCTTTCCCGAGATCCTCCAGCTTGATGTTCTCCAGCTTGATCCCCAGGTCCTCGGTGATGGCCTTGCCGCCGGTGAGCGTCGCGATGTCCTCCAGCATGGCCTTGCGGCGGTCGCCGAAGCCGGGGGCCTTCACGGCCGCGCAGTGCAGCGTGCCGCGGAGCTTGTTGACCACGAGCGTGGCCAGCGCCTCGCCCTCGACGTCCTCGGCGATGATCAGAAACGGCTTGCCCGAGCGCGCCACCTGCTCGAGCAGCGGCAGCATGTCCTTCATCACGCTGATCTTCTTCTCATGGATCAGGATCAGCGCGTCTTCGAGCACGCACTCCATCCGCTCGGCGTCGGTGGCGAAGTACGGGGAGAGGTACCCCCGATCGAACTGCATACCCTCGACCACGTCCAGCACCGTCTCGGCCGACTTGGACTCCTCGACGGTGATGACACCGTCCTTGCCCACCTTCTCCATGGCCTCGGCGATCAGGTTGCCGATCGTCTTGTCGTTGTTCGAGGCGATGGTGGCGACCTGCGCGATCTCCTTCTTGTCCTTGGTGGACTTGGACATCTTCTTGAGCTCGGCCACGACCGCTTCCACGGCCTTGTCGATGCCGCGCTTGAGCCCCATGGGGTTGGCGCCGGCCGTGACGTTCTTCAGCCCCTCGCGGACGATGGCGTGGGCCAGCACGGTGGCCGTGGTGGTTCCGTCACCCGCGATGTCGGAGGTCTTGGAGGCGACTTCCTTCACCATCTGCGCCCCCATGTCCTCGTAGTTGTCCTTCAGCTCGATCTCCTTGGCAACCGTCACCCCGTCCTTGGTGATGGTCGGGCTGCCAAACTTCTTGTCGATCACGACGTTCCGCCCCTTCGGGCCCATGGTGGCCTTGACGGCCGCGGCCATGATATTGACCCCGCGGAGCAGAGCGGCCCGCCCCTCATCGCTGAACATCACCTGCTTCGGCATGCTCGTAATCCTCCTGATCGTTCGGTTGAATTGACCGGCGCCCGCAGGCCCGGTCGGGTTAGTTGCTGGGAGTCCGGCCGGACCTACTCAAGGATGCAGAGCACATCCTCTTCGCGCAGGATCAGGTACTCCTCGTCATCCAGCTTCACTTCGGAACCGGAGTACTTGCCGAAGAGGATCTTGTCACCGGCCTTCACGTCCAGCGGGATCTTCTTGCCCTCGTCGGTGACCTTGCCATTACCCACGGCGATCACCTTTCCCTCCTGAGGCTTTTCCTTGGCGGTGTCCGGGATGATGATCCCGCCCTTCTTCGTCTCCTTCTCTTCCTCACGCCTGACGAGAATCCGGTCATGCAGCGGACGAATCTTCATGGTCTGCTCGCCTCCCGCGATAGTAAGATGTTGAACCTGGTGGATGTAGCCGGCCTGCGAGGCCTTAGCACTCACCGACACCGAGTGCTAATATAACAGCCAATCGGTTCAAGTCAATTGGAAAATTTCAATTTAGAATCAATCTCTTAGACAGGACACCCCCATATGAGCCCAGCCAAGCCCGCTATCCTTATATCACGCCTCCTCCCAGAGCATGCCGTTGAGATGGCCCGCACCAAAGCGGACGTGGACTACTTCGCCCATGATCAGCCCATGCCCAGGGTGGAGCTGCTGGCCCGGCTCAAGGGACGGCAGGGACTGATCTGCGTGATCAGCGAGGTCATCAACGAGGAGCTGCTCGGCGCCTGTCCGGACCTCCGCGTCGTCAGCAACGTGGCGGTGGGCTACAACAACGTCGATGTGGCGGCCGCCACCAAGAGGGGAGTGGTCATCACCAATACGCCCGACGTCCTCACCGACACGACGGCCGACTTCGCTTGGACTCTTCTCATGTCCGCGGCGCGCCGGCTCGTCGAAGCCGACCGCTTCGTGCGCGAAGGCAAGTGGAAGCAGTGGGAGATGATGCTGCTCCTGGGCGGCGACATCCACGGCAAGACCCTGGGCATCGTCGGCTTCGGCCGCATCGGCCGCGCCATGGCGCGCCGCGCGCTCGGCTTCAACATGCGGGTGCTCTACCAGGACGCCGTCGCTGCCGATGCCGCCGCCGAGCGCGAGCTGCGGGCAACCCGAGTGGACCTGCCGACCCTGCTGCGGGAATCCGACTTCGTCACGCTCCACACGCCGCTCATCCCGGAGACCAAGCACCTCATCAATGCCCAGTCACTCAAGACCATGAAGAAGACGGCCTATCTGATCAATGCCTCGCGGGGGCCGGTGGTGGACGAAGCCGCGCTCGCCCAGGCGCTCAAGGAAGGCTGGATCGCGGGGGCGGGGCTCGACGTCTTCGAGGAAGAACCCAAGGTCAACCCAGCATTGCTCGGGCTCGCCAATGTCACGCTGGCGCCTCACATCGCCAGCGCGTCCGGCGACACGCGGATCAAGATGGCCACGCTCGCGGTGGAGAACTGCCTCGCGGTGCTCGAGGGCAAGACGCCCCCGACGCCGGTCAACCCGGAAGTCCTCAGCCAGCGTTAGCGCGGGCGCGCCGCCAAGCGGCGCCTCAGCCGCTCGAGCCGGTACTCGAAGGCTTCCACCACTCGCGTGGAGGCCCGGTGTCGCCGCGCCAACGCCAGCGCCTCCTCCGCTACCGCGCGCGCGGCCGAAAAGTCCCGCCGGCGGTGCTCGTAGACCTTGGCGATCTCCTCCCACGGCCGCGGATCGAAGCCGTGCTGCGCGCGCGCCGCCTCCTCCCACAGCAGTCGGGCTTCGTCCCACCGCGCGAGGCGCTTTTCCCGTCCGGCCAGACGCAACAGCAGGCGCTCGCGTCCCGGGCTCCCGATGCCGAGCTCGAGCGCCATGCGATAGCAGGCCAGGCCGCGCTCGAGGTCGCCGGCCTCCAGCAGCCGGCCCATGCCGGCCAGCTCTTCGGGATGTAGCTCGGGCACCGGCGCGCGCGCGAGCGCGTCGACCACCCAGCCCGCCAGCACCGCGAGCGACAGGATGTCGTGACGGTTGTGGTCGAACACCCGGATCAGCTCCCCCGGCAATTTCCGCCGCAGATACTCGAAGTAGACGGACGGGATCAGGTGGCCCGGGACGTCGTCCACCCTGACGAAGCCCAGTACGTGCTGCTCCACCGTCCCCAGCCGGCAGTCCGCCAGGCGCGCGCTCCAGAGGCGCCGGGCGGGGCCGAGCAGGTCCATGTGAAAGACTTCGCCGCGCCAGCGGCGGCGACCGAGGACGAAGCGCGTCTCGAGCAGCGGAAGGTCGAAGCCGGCGCCATTGTAGGTGACGAGCCCGTCGAAGCGCCGCAACAGGGCGTCCAACGCCGCGAGGAGCGCGGGCTCTTCGTCCAGGTCGCGCATGAAATACTGTCGGATCTCGAACTCCTCACCGTCGAAAAATCCGGCGCCGACCAAGAAGGCATAGGTGCCCGTGCCGCCGGCGAGCCCCGTGGTTTCAGTATCGAGATAGAGCATCCGGTGGCTCTCGGGCGCCGTCGTGGCGCGGCCGAGCAGCGCCATGGGCTCGGCGGCCATTCGGCGGGCGAGCGCGAGCGGCTGGGCGCCGTGCAGGTGCGCGGCGTCGAAGCGGCGGCGGACGACGAGGATGGGACCGCGCTCGGTCTCTTCCACCGTCCCGCCGAGGGCGGCCTCGACCGTCAGCGCGCGGTGGGCGGGAGGGCGGACGCGGCTGCGGGCTTCGATCCGGCGAATGACCTGACCGAGATCCAATGCCGAATCGTTCAAACCCGACGCGTCGGGGAAAGCCACGGGTGGCGGTTCAGCGGCGAGGCACGAGGCGCTGGAGCAAGGCCAGGGCGACGGGCTTGGCCTGGCGGCCGACTTCGTTCACGGGGCCCACGCAGGAGGGACACCCGATCCGGCAGCCGCAGGCCTCGAGCACCTCGAGCCCTCGCGTCAGCAGGTCCGGCAGCACTTCGAAGATGCGTTCGGCGAGGCCGATGCCGCCCGGCTGGTTGTCGTAGAGGTAAATGGTGGGCGTGAAGGTCTCCCCCTGCAGCAGCTGGGACCGCATCGTCTCCCGCGTGACCACCTGCCCCTGCTGCGCCGGAGAGCCGTCGCCCAGCCAGGATCCGATGTCGCGGATGTCGCAGAGCAGGAAGATCGGCGCGAGGTGGTGGAGAAGATGGGTGAGCGCGCGCAGCCCGTCGACCAGGTCGTCGCGACGCGTGGAGACCTGCGCCAGGAGGGCGGAATCGAGCGTGAGCCAGACGCTCGTGGTCTGCATCTCCTGCTGGGGCAGCTCGACTTCGCCCGAGCCCACGTTCTCCAGCGTGCCCATCTTGATCTTCTTGAAGCCGACGACTTTTTCCGCGACGAGCACCTCGCCGCTCTCGGCCAGGAGGCCCGGCGTCTCCTGCCGGCCGAAGCGCTGGAGGATCCACACGCCCTTGGCGCTGATGGCGTCGGTGAAGTAGTCCACGGCCACGCGCTTGACGTAGGCCACCTTTTCCTCGTCCTCGCGGTAGCGCAGCTCCTGCACCTCGAACGGCTCGCCCTCGACCATGTAGATGGCCTTGGGATAGACCATCGCGAAGGCGCTCTTCCAGTCCACCTCGGCGATGATCTGCCGCCGCTTGGCCTGCTGCGCGTCCCGCGCGGTGGTGTCGATCACGAGGAAGTTGTCGGAAGTCACCGTGCGGAGGGAGATGTGATCCGCGGGGTAGGTCTCGGACGTCCAGTGGTAGTGGTCGCCGGCGCGGTGGAGCAGCCCCTCCCGCTCGAGCGCTTCCAGGTGCGCCGTGATCTCGCGGCCGAAGGCCTCGCCGGACGCGAACGGCAGCTCGAAGGCGCCGCACTTGAGATGGTTGACCAGGATGAACGGGTTCTCCGGATTGATCCGCGCGTGCTCGGGCGGCGCGCCAAAGAGGTAATCGGGATGCGCCGCGAGATACTGATCCATGGGCGAGCTGGTCGAGACCATGACGGCGACCGACTGCCCCGTCCTCCGCCCCGCCCGTCCCGCCTGCTGCCACATGGACGCGATGGTGCCCGGATAGCCCGCCAGCACCGCCACGTCCAGATGACCGATGTCGATGCCGAGCTCGAGCGCGCTGGTGGCGACGACGCCCCGCACGTCGCCCGATCGCAGCCCCTGCTCCACCTCACGCCGCCGCAGCGGCAGATACCCGCCGCGATAGCCCCGCACCATTCCGGAGTCGCCCGTTCTGTCTTCCACGCCCTTCTTGATGGTGGCCAGCAACACCTCCGTGGCCAGGCGGCTCTGAGCGAATACGATCGTCGCGACCTTCTTCTTGAGGAATCGGATCGCAAGCTTGGCGGCCTCGCCGAGGTACGGCGCGCGGATCCCCAGCTCGGGATTGACCACGGGCGGGTTATAGACGATGAAAATCTTTTCGCCCGTCGGCGCCCCGCTCTCGCTGACCTCGGAGACGGCTTCGCCCGTGAGCCGCTCGGCCAGCTCTTTCGGATTGGCGATGGTGGCCGAGGCCATGATGAACTGCGGCGGCGAGCCGTAGTGGCGGCAGATGCGCTTGAGCCGTCTCAGTACGTTCGCGAGATGACTCCCGAACACGCCCCGGTAGGCGTGGAGCTCGTCGATAACGACATAGCGGAGGTTCTGGAACAGGTTCACCCACTTCGTGTGGTGGGGAAGGATTCCGGAGTGCAGCATGTCGGGATTCGTGAGCACCAGATTCGCCCGCGCCCTCACCGAGCGCCGCGCGTCCTGGGGCGTATCGCCGTCGTAGGTGAACATCCTCATGTCCGGCAAGGTCTTTGCTAACTCGGTGAGCTCGGCCAGCTGGTCCTGAGCCAGAGCCTTGGTGGGGAAGAGATACAAAACGCGGGCTTCGGGCTGCTGGACCAGCGCCTGAAGGACCGGCAGGTTGTAGCAAAGTGTCTTTCCTGACGCCGTCGGCGTCACGACGACGAGGTTCTCGCCTTTGGCGACGACCTCGAAGGCCTTGGCCTGATGCGAGTAGAGCTGCTGCACGCCGCGGCTCTTGAGCGATTCGACGATGCGCGGATCGAGCGAGGACGGAAACGGCGCGAAGACGGGCGGCCGGGCGTCGAAGTGTCGGGTGGCGGTGATGCGGGGGCCGGTTTCGAGCGACGTCAAGAGCTCATCGAGGAGCTCCCGGAGTGGCATGGCTCATCCTATGTTTAGTGACCTGCGGTTGTCAACTTCCAGGGGCTGTGTAAGGCTCATGGGGTGACGGCGCTCCGGTTCCTGCCGCCCCTCGTCTGGACCGGCTGCATCGGCTGGTTCTCATCCGACGCCTGGAGCGCCGCGAGAACGGGATCCCTCCTCTTGCCGCTGCTCAAGCAGCTCATCCCCTGGGCCGCGCCCGAGCTGATCGAGGCCCTGCACTGGCTCATCCGCAAGGCCGCGCACCTGGTCGAGTACGCGATCCTCGCCGGCCTCTGGCGCCGCGCGCTCGCTCCGGGCGCCGGGACGCCCGGCTGGCGCCTTCCGCTTGCGCTGTGCGTCCTCACGGCAGCGCTCGACGAGCTTCACCAGGCCACGACGCTCACCCGCGGCGCCAGCGCCGCCGACGTTCTGCTCGACTCGGCAGGCGCGGTCGTGGCCCTGGTCGCGCTGGGCGGGCGGAAGGCGAAGCGCCCATGAACGATCTGCCAGACTGGCGGCAAGGCGATCTGCCCCATCCGCCCGCGTTCGGCATCCTGAACGTGGTGCGCGTGATCGGGCCCGGCGCGATCCTGCTCGGCATCTCGCTCGGCGCCGGCGACTGGCTGCTGGGCCCCGCCGTCATCGTCCGCTACGGCCCCGCGCTCTTCTGGATTTGCACGCTGTCGGTGCTGCTGCAGGGCGTACTGAACACGGAGATGGCCCGCTACACCCTGGCGACGGGCGAACCCGTCTTCACCGGCTTCATGCGCACGCGGCCCGGCGTGCGCTTCTGGGCGTGGACATATTCCGCGCTTCACCTGGCTCAGATCGGCTGGCCGGGCTGGGCCCTGGCCGGCGGCTCGGCGCTCGGCGCCCTGCTCCTCGGCCGCATGCCGCGCGACGAGGACCGCGCGATGGTGCTGGGCTTGGGCTATGTCCTCTTCCTCGGCGCCGTGGGCGTGGTCCTGCTGGGAGAGGCCGTTCACCGTCTGGTCGAGCGACTCGAGTGGCTGATGATGGCCTGGATGGTGCTCTTCCTGGTAGCCGTGGGCGTCCTGCTCGTCCCCGGCACCGTGTGGAAGCAGCTCGCCGCGGGCTTCGCCGGCCCCGTCGCGGGCGGCCGCTGGCTGCCGACGGATATGCGCTGGCGCGATCTCGACTGGGCGCTCATCGCGGCTTTCGCCGCCTATTCGGGCGCGGGCGGCACGATCAACGCGACGCTGACGCACTGGATGCGCGACAAGGGCTTCGGCATGGCGGGCACGATCGGCATCACGCCCACCGTCATCGGCGGCCAGAAGATCCCGCTGGCGCGCGAAGGCGCCGTCTTTCCCCCCACCGCGGACAACCTCGCCAAGTGGAAAGAGTGGTGGCGCTACCTGCGCGCGGATTTCTGGTACCTCGAGACCGCGGGCTGCCTGATCGGCATGGCGCTGCCGGCGGCGCTGGCGCTGCACTTCCTCACGCCGTGGAGCGAGATGGCCGGACCGGGCGCCGCCGCGGTCCTGCCGTGGGCGCTGGGCGAGCGCTACGGCCTGCCGCTCTGGCTGCTGGCACTGGTCACCGGCCTCTGGATCTTCTTCTCCACACAGCTCGGCATCGTCGAGGGCTTCGCGCGCAGCGTGACGGACATCCTCTGGGCGGGCGGCGCGGCGCGGCGGGCCGGCGGCGCGGGGCGGCTGTACTACTCGGTGCTGGGCGTGTTCACGCTGGCCGGCTGCGCGGCGATGACGGTGGGCGAGCCCCTCCGCTTGATCGTGATCGGTGCCAATGTCGCGGCGTTCAATCTCGCCGTGCTCGCCTTCCACACCCTCTGGATGAACCGGACGCTGCTGCCGCGGGAGCTGCGGCCCTCACTCTGGCGCGAAGTGGCGGTGGCCTTCTGCGGGCTGTACTTCGTCGCGCTGGTGCTAGCGATGCTGACGCGCCGGGTCCCGGTTACCTCGGTCCTGGGGCTCTAGCCGCGGCCGGGGCCGGGGTTACGACGCGGGAACCGGCTTCCCGCCTATCCAGACCCTGCGAACATCGCCCAGCGCCTGGATCCGCTCGGCCGGATTGCCGGCCACCGCGACGAGGTCGGCCGCGTAGCCGGGCGCGATGCGGCCGACCAGCGCTCCCAGGCCCAGCAGGTCGGCGGCACTGGACGTGGCGGCGCGAATGGCCGCGAGCGGCGACATGCCATACTTCACCATCAGCTCGAGCTCGGGCACCAGCGAGCCATGGGGATTGAGCGGCGTGCCCGAATCGGCGCCCGCGGCCACGAGCACTCCTTCGCGCAGCGCCAGCTGGAAGCTCGCCACATGCGCGGGGATCACGGCCTCGGACTTGCGCACCATGAACTCGGGGATGCCGGCGGCGGTGCCCCCCGCGGAGATCGCCGCCGGCGCGATGAGGGTCGGGACCAGATAGACGCCGTCCCGCCGCATGCGCGCCACGATCTCGTCGGTCAGATAGATGCCGTGCTCGATGGAGCTGATTCCGGCCTCCACCGCATCGCGGATCCCCGAGGCGCCGCCGGCATGGGCCGCGGTCCGGCGCCCGGCCTTGGTCGCCTCCTCGATAGCGGCGCGCATCTCGGCAAGGGTCAATTGGGGCGAGGCCGGATCCACGCCCGGCGTCAGCACGCCGCCCGTGGCGACGATCTTGATCAGGTCGACGCCGGCCTTGAGCTGCTCGCGCGCGGCCTTGCGGGCGTCGTCGGGCCCATCGGCCTCGCGCGCCAGCCAGTGGCCGTGCCCGCCCGTCATGCAGATCGGCCGCCCGGCGGCGAGGATGCGCGGGCCCAGCACGAGCCCGTCCTGGATCGCGCGCCGCACCGCCAGCTCGCAGTATTCACGCCCTCCCAGATCGCGCACGGTCGTGACGCCCGCTTCCAGCGTCTGGCGGGCACGCACGAGCGCCTTGATGGCCGTCAGCGCCAGCGGCTCTTCCCTCAGGGGCCTCACCGGATCGGCCTCCGCTCCGAGGCAGAGGTGCACGTGGCAATTGATGAGGCCGGGCAGCAGCGTGAGGCCGCCCAGGTCCACGCGCTCGCCGCGCGGGGCGCGGCTTTCGTCGACGACGTCGGTGACGCGCCCGCCCGCCACGACCACCGCCCGGCCACCCGCCGGCTCGGCGCCCGTGCCGTCGATGAGGCTCGCCCCGATGAGAACCGTCGTGTCCATTCAGATCTCCGGCACGATGCGCCGAGCAGGGCTGGGACCGCTCCCACGGAACACGCTGCGTCGCAACCCGATGCGCCGACTCGTCACGGGCCACGAGAGAGCGGTTCCATGCCACATCGATCCGCAGAAGCCACGGTTCCGGTGGGAGCGGTCCCAGCCCCGCCCGGCTCTCAAGTCCGCAGGCTTCCGACTCATCACGCTAGAGCTTGAGGCGCGGGTCGAGCGTATCCCGCAGCCCATCGCCAAAGAGATTGATCCCGAGCACCGTGAACAGGATGGCGAGCCCCGGGAAGGTGGCCAGCCACCATGCCGTGGAGAGATAGACGCGGCCGTCGGCCAGCATGCCGCCCCAGGTCGGCGTGGGCGGCTGCACGCCCAGTCCCAAGAAGGACAGCGCCGATTCGATGACGATCACGCGGGCCATGTCCAGCGTCGCGACCACCAGCCAGGGCGTGAAGGTATTGGGCAGGACGTGACGCACGATGATGCGCCAGTTCCGGCTGCCCAGCGCGATCGCGGCCTGGACGAACTCGCGCTCGCGGATGGACAGCACCTCGCCCCGCACGACACGCGCGTAGACCACCCAGGACGACACGCCGATCACGATGATGATGTTCTCCAGGCTCGGTCCCAGCACGCCGATGACGGCGATGGCCAGCAGGATGAACGGGAAGGCCAGCTGGACATCGGCGACGCGCATCAGGAAATCGTCCACGCGCCCGCCGAAGTAGCCGGCGGCGAGCCCGATTGCCAGGCCCAGCACCCCCGAGATGGAGACCGCCGCCAGCCCCACCACCAGCGCCACTCGCGATCCGAAGATGATGCGCGCCAGGATGTCGCGCCCCAAGTGGTCGGTGCCGAGCGGATGAACGCGCCCCTGGCCATCGGCCCATCCCGGCTCGCGCAGCCGCTGGCCGATGTCCTGCTCGAGCGGATCGAAGGGCGAGACCAGCGGCGCCAGGACGGCCGTCAGCACTGCCACGGCCACCACGGCCAGGCCGAACAGCGCTGTGCGACGGCGAACGAGACGCCGCAGCAGCATCACCCACTCGCGCTCTCCCGCCGCGCGCGCCGGCGCGACCGTGAGGGCTTCGCTGGCAATCGAAGGCGGAATCATCTCAATCTGATCCGGGGGTCGAGGTAGGTGTAGACGAGGTCCACGAGGAAGTTGACGATGACGAAAGTGCTGGCGAGCAGAAAGACGGCGGCCTGGACCACGGGATAGTCGCGGTTGAAGATGGCCTGCACCGAGAGCCGCCCCACGCCGGGCCACGCGAAGATGGTCTCGGTGATCACGGAGCCGCCCAAGAGCGTGCCGAGCTCGATGCCCACGATGGTGACGATCGGGATCGAGGCGTTCTTAAGGGCGTGCTTCCAGACCAGAGGCTGCTCGCTCACGCCCTTGGCGCGCGCGGTGCGGATGTAGTCCTGCCCCAGCACCTCGAGCATGCCCGAGCGGGTGAGCCGGGTGATGCGCGCCGTCGTGAACAAGCCGAGCGTGATGGCGGGCAGGACGAGATGCTCCAGGCCGCCCCGGCCCGAGGACGGCAGCCAGTTGAGCCGGACCGAGAAGACGAGAATGAGCATGATGCCGAGCCAGAAGGTAGGCATGGCCTGGCCGAGCAGCGCCCCCACGGTGGACACATAGTCGGCTGCGGTATTTCGCCTGACGGCCGAGATGATGCCGGCCGGGATCGCCAGGCAGAGCGCCAGAAGCAATGCGGCGCCCGCCAGCTGGAACGTCGCGGGCAGGCGCTCGAGCACCAGCGCCATCGCGGGCTCGCCGTGGCGCAGTGATTCGCCGAAGTCGCCGCGGAGTGCGCCCTTGAGGAAACGCAGGTACTGGACGGCCCATGGGTCGTCGAAGCCCATGGCTGTGCGGAAGCGCGCGATGTCCTCCGCGGTGGCGTCGGGCGGCAGCAGCAGGGCGGCGGGATCGCCGGTGAGATGCAGGATGCCGAACACCACGACCGACACGCCGAACAGCACCAGCACCGACTGCCACAGCCGTCTCAGCAGGTACGAATTCATCCGCAGAATCCGTCATGGCGTCGGGGCCGGGGCGCCTCCCTAATCAACTGGACAGCTCCAGCCGCGCCACGGCTTCGATATGCGGCGTGTGCGGGAACATGTCCACCGGCTGCACCCACTCGAGCCGGTAGCCGCCCCGCACCAGCGTGCCCAGATCGCGCGCCAGCGTGGAAGGATTGCACGAGACGTACACGATGCGTGCCGGCCGCAGCGTGAGGAGGGCGTGGAGCGCCTTGGGATGGAAACCCGCCCGCGGCGGGTCGGCCACGACCACCTCGGCGGTGATGCCCTTGGCGATCAGCGAGGGCAGTACGAAGCGCACTTCGCCCGCCAGGAAGGTACAGTTGGCGATGCCATTGGCCTCGGCGTTCCGGGCTGCGTCGTCCACGGCCGCCTGCGTGAGCTCGACCCCGTACACCCAGCGGCAGCGGCGCGCCAGCAGCAAGCTGATGGCGCCCGTGCCCGAGTAAAGGTCGATCACGGTTTCCGCGCCCTTGAGCCCGGTGGATTCGAGGACCAGCGCGAACAGCCGCTCGGCCTGAGCTGTATTGGTCTGGAAGAAGGAATTCGCCGAGACCTGAAAGGTGAGGCCGCCGATGGATTCGCGGATGTGGTCCCGGCCCCCGAGCAGGTGCTCCTCGACGCCCACGGCCACGCTGGCCTTCTTGGGATTGACGTTCATCACCACGCTGCTGGTCTGGGGCACGCGGGCCGCGAGCCGCGGGGCCAGCGGGGCCAGCTCCGAGACGGCGGGCGCCGCCGTCACCACATTGGCCATCATCTCGCCCGTGTGCTTGCCCTCGCGCAGCATGAGGAAGCGCAGCAACCCCTCGCCTGCCTCCTGCTCGTACGCCGTCAACGCGCGCTCGGCGAAGAAGCGACGGGCCTCGTCGAGCAGGGCATTCATCCGGTCCGACTGGAGCAGGCAGCGCTCGATGTCGAGCACGGAATCGTAGCGATCCGCCTCGTGCAATCCCACGATGAGATCTCCCCCCCTCACCCTGCCCTCTCCCCCGAGGGGAGAGGGATGCGAGGCGCGGGGAGGCGCTATGGTGAACTCCATCTTGTTGCGATAGCCGTAGAGATCGGCCGCGCCCAGGATTGGGCGAAGCTCGACGGCGCTGAGCCCGCCGAGCCGCTCGAGGGCATCGGCGACCTGCTTGCTCTTGAAGGCGAGCTGAGCCGCGTAGTCGACGTGCTGCAGGCGGCAGCCGCCGCAGCGGCCAAAATACGGGCATGGCGCCTCGACACGGTGCGGGGAAGGCTCCTCGACGGCCTCGATCACCGCCCTGCCGAAGCGGGAGCGGGCCTGTTCGAGCCGGACGCGGAGCCGATCGCCCGGTACGCCGCCCGCCACGAATACGACGTATCCGTCGGCCCGGCCGACCCCCTCGCCGCCGAATGCCAGGTCGTCGATGGTCAGGGACAGGACGTCCCCGCGCTTGGGCCTGGCCATGGTAGCGACACTATAAAGGTCGGTCGGAGACGAGTCAATTTGACGGCTTCCCGAGGATGTAGCGGGCGGGTTCCCCCTCAAGTATCATGGGGATCTATGAGTCGGGGGAAGTTCACCGCCCCTGTCCGGGTGAGTGAGGTACTGGCCGCCGCAGTGCCCGAGCTCGGCGAACGGATGTTCGAAGAGACCATCCGCAAGGAGTGGCGCCTCACGGTGGGCGCGGAGATGGCCCGGCGCTCGCAGCCGGCCGAGCTGCGGTCGGGGACGCTCACGGTGATCGTGGACAATTCGCCGTGGCTGCAGGAATTGAACCTGCGGTCTGCCGAGTTGCTCGAGGTCTTGCGGAGCCGCTACGGCACCACGGTGAGCGCGCTCCGCTTTGCCTTGGGCCGGCTGGCGCCCAAGCCCGAGCCGCCCGCGCGGCGGCGGGAGGAGCCCGAGGCGAGGCTCACCGACTCGGAGGCGCTCGAAGTGGAGAAGACGGGCGCCCAGCTGAACGACCCGACGCTGGCCGCCGCTCTGAGGCGGCTGATGACCAAGGATCTGATCGCGCGGCGCCAGGCCCGACCCACGGGCCCGGCTGACCGCCGGGAGGACGCATGAGCAGCCGGACGTCGACGTGGCTCCGCATCGAAATCGCCCTTGGCGGCATCGCCGTCGCGGCCGCGCTGTCCGGCTGCGCCAGTCTCGCGTCCGGGCCTACCGTCGAAGGGACAGAGCTCGCGCCGACGCCACTGCGGCGGGCCTTCCTCATCGATTCCCGGGCCGAGGCCTATCAACATTTCGTCGTCGCCCAGCTCAAGGCGCGCGCCGGGCAGTTCCCGGACGCCGTCGCCGAGCTGCGCGAGGCGATCAAGTACGATCCGGCCAGCGCCGCGCTGTGGATCCAGCTCTCCCAGTGGCTCGCGCGGACCAATGACGTGCCTCAGGCGCAGGAGGCCGCCCAGAAGGCCATCGCCCTCGAGCCCAACAATCCGGAGGCCCGCCAGGCCCTGGCCGAGCTGCTCAAGCGCCAGAAGCGCTTCCCCGAAGCAGTGCAGGAGCTGGAAAAGGCCATTGCACTCGCGCCGCAGGCGCAGGAGGCCTATCTCGCGCTGGCCCAGCACTACTTCGAGCAGAAGGACTTCGACAACGCGCGCGCCGTCCTCCTCCGCCTGAGCGCCGCCCAGCCCCGGCTCGCCCAGACGCAGTACCTGCTGGGGCGCGTCGCGATCGAGACCGAAAAGTGGGACGAGGCCATCGCCGCGCTCAAGAAGGCCGTGGACATGGACCCCGACATGGACGCCGCCTGGTCGGCGCTCGGCTTCGTCTACGAGTCGCGCAATCAGCTCGAAGAAGCGGTCAAGATCTACAAGCAGGCCATCAAGGCGAACCCCGACAACATGGGGTTCATCGAGCGGCTGGGCGACCTGCTGGCCAAGCTCGGACGCTACCACGAGGCCCAGGAAGAGATCGAGGCGCTCGTCGACTCGCTGCCGCGCGACCCGCGCGTATGGCTCAAGCTGGGCGCGCTGCACTACGAGCAGAAGCAGTGGGACAAGGCCGTGTCCGCCTTCCGCCAGGCCGTGCTGCTCGAGCCCACCAATCTCCGAACCCGCTACTTCCTGGCGACGGCCCTCATGGACGCAGGCAAGGATGACGAGGCGCGGATCGAGCTCGAGAAGATCCTCCGCGCCGACCCGCGCTCGGTGGACGCCCGCGTGCAGCTGGGCTTCTTGCACGGCCGCGCCAAGCGCTACGACGAGGCCGTCACGGTGCTGCAGGAGGCCGTCAACCTGGAGCCCAAGCGCGCCGAGCTCTTCCTTTATCTGGGCTCGGCGTACCAGCGCGCCAATCAGTACGACCGCGCCATCGCGGCGCTGAACGAAGGGCTGTCGCTCGACGACAAGCAGAAGGACCTGAACTTCCAGCTGGGCGTGGTCTTCGAGAAGCAGCAGCGCTTCGACGATGCCATCCGCCAGTTCCGGAAGGTCCTGACGCTCGATCCCAAGCACGCCGAGTCCTACAACTACATCGGCTACATGTACGCCGAGAAAGGCACGAACCTTACCGAGGCCGTCCAGCTCATCCAGCAGGCGCTGGCGATCGAGCCGGAGAACGGCTATTTCATCGACAGCCTGGGCTGGGCGTTCTACCAGCAGGGCCGCTACCCCGATGCCCTGCGTGAGCTCAAGCGGGCGGTGAACCTGGCGAAGGACGATCCGGTTCTCTACGACCACCTGGGGGATGCCTATTTGAAGAACGGCCTCCTTCAGGAGGCCATCGAGGCCTGGGAGCGCTCGCTCAAGGTCGACCCCGAAGGCCCCACCGCGGCGTCGGTAAAGAAGAAGATCGAGGATGCGCATGACACCCAGCGGGCCAAGGGCGCGCCCAAGGCCCAGCAGCAGAAGTAGCCGCGCGACCAGCCGCCTCGCCGGCGCTTGCCTGATCGTCCTCGCCGCAACGGGCTGCGCGTCACTGCCGCCCGCCCGCGAGCCGATTCCCTCCGAGGTGAAGGCGTCGCTCGATCGCCTTGATCAGCGCTGGCGCGCCTTCGCCGATCTCCGCACGCTCGCCGAGCTCACAATCCGCCGCGGCGACCGGGTCCAGCGCTTCGCCGGAGTGCTGCTGCTGCGGGCCCCCGCCTCGCTCCGCTTCGAGGCGCTCTCCCCCTTCGGCACGCCGGTGCTGATCGTGGCGGCCGACCCCAAGACGCTCACACTCTGGGAAGTGGCCGACGATCGCGCGTACCTGGCGCCCGCCACCGGCGAGGCCAACCGCCGCTGGCTGGGAGTGGCGCTGGGCGGACAGGAGCTGGTGGCGCTGCTGGCGGGGCGCGTGGTACCGCTGAGCGACCCGCTCAGAGCCGAGCAGGTGTCGCCCGACGCGGCCGGTCCCTCGATGAATCTCGTGGGCGCCGACGGCAGCCAGCGGATTTGGTTCGACCCCGCCACGGGGCAGGCTCGCCAGGTCGAGTGGAAGGGGGGAAAGACCCCGTTGCGCGCGACCTTTCTTTCGGCCAAGCCCGATGCCCCGCCGGGGGGCGTGAGACTCGCGGCGCTGGATGGCTCGCTCGACGTCCGCATCACGTACAAGAATCCGCGGATGAATACCGGCTTCGATCCCGCGCTGCTTACTCTGACCGTCCCAGAAGGCGTTAGAATTCAGGACTTCCGTTGACACTTCGCCGCGGCGCGTGGTAAAGTTTTCTGCCTTGTCGAAGCGGTTGCGAGGTCCTCGCCGGCTCGTCCTCCGGACCTCGGCCAAAGTGAACTTGGCCCTCGAGGTGCTGGGGAAGCGGGCCGACGGCTATCATGAGATCGCCACCGTGCTGCAGGCGGTGGATCTCTTCGATCGATTGACGGTGGAAGCGGCCGACACCATCTCGCTCGAGTCCGACGATCCTGCCTTGCCCACCGACGACGGCAACCTCGTCGTCCGCGCGGCGCGGCTGCTGCAGAAGGAGTCGGGAGTCGAGGCCGGGGCGCGAATCGGACTGAGAAAGCAGATCCCGGTAGCCGCGGGGCTCGGCGGCGGGTCGAGCGACGCGGCGGCGACGCTCTGGGCGCTGAACCGGCTGTGGCATCTGCAGTGGCCGAAGGCGCGGCTTCACGACGTCGCCGTGCAGCTTGGGATGGATGTGCCGTTCTTCCTGGGCCCGGGGCGGGCACTGGCGACGGGGCGCGGCGAACGGCTCGAGGCGCTGCCGTCGGGTGGCGGCTACGCGCTGGTGCTGGTGAATCCGCGGGTGCCGCTGTCCACGCGGGAGGTGTACGAGCGGGTGCCGGCCGGATGGCGGGCTGAAGCCACGGGCACAGCGCGCCTGATCGAGGCCCTGAGGACGCGGAACGTGGCGAAGGTGGCCGCCGCGCTCACCAATAATCTGGAGGCGGTGGTCGAGCCCATGCTTCCGGCGATCCGGCAGATGAAGGCCGCGCTGCTCGCGGCGGGGGCGCTGGGCGCGGCGATGTCGGGCAGCGGGCCAACCGTGTTCGGGATGGCGCGCTCCCTGGACCATGCGAGGCAGATCCGACAGCGGGTGAGCCGGGTCGGCTGGACATGCTGGGCGGTGCGGAGCAATTCGGGTCTGGCGATCCGTGCGGCGTGAGCACCCAGAACTTGGGGCGTCGGCTAACTGGTAGGCCACGAGACTTTGGATCTCGGAACGGAGGTTCGAGTCCTCCCGCCCCAGCCAATTGCGGTGCGAGCCGAGACGCGGCCGGGCTGTGTCGGGCGCGTGGCGGTTCGAGGTGAGAGCCGAAGGCACGAGCCGAGGGCTAAGTCGATCGCGAGCGGTGAAATGGTTCGAACGAAGTGCGAGCCGAGACGCGGCCGGCGAGGTGAGCGGTGAAATGGCTCGGCTAAAGGAGAACGGCGCGACATGGCCTACGATCTGAAGCTCTTCTCCGGCAACGCGAACCGGCCCCTCGCCGAGGAGATCGGCCAACATCTTCGCCTCAAGCTGGGTGACGCCGACGTCTCCCGGTTCTCGGATGGCGAAGTCTACGTCCAGATCAATGAGAATGTCCGCGGTGAGGACGTCTTCATCGTCCAGCCCACCTGCCCGCCGGTGAACGACGCGCTCATGGAGCTGCTGGTGATGATCGACGCCTTCAAGCGCGCCTCGGCCCGCCGCATCACGGCCGTGCTGCCCTATTACGGGTACGGACGGCAGGACCGGAAGGCGCAGCCCCGGGTGCCGATCTCGGCCAAGCTCGTGGCCGATCTCATCACCGCCGCCGGGGCCACTCGCGTGCTCGCGGTGGACCTGCACGCGGGCCAGATCCAGGGCTTCTTCAATATCCCGGTCGACCACCTCTTCGCCGCGCCGGTCATCATCGACTACCTGGCGAAGAAAGATCTGCACGAGCCGGTGCTGGTCTCGCCCGACGCGGGCGGCGTTGAGCGGGCCCGCGCCATCGCCAAGCGGCTCAAGGCCGGGCTGGCCATCATCGACAAGCGCCGCGACGGCAATAACGTGGCCGTCTTCATGCATCTGATCGGTGACGTCTCCGGCAAGGACGTGGTCGTCATCGACGACATGATCGACACGGCCGGCACCTTGATCCAGGCCGTGGACGCGCTCAAGCGCGAAGGGGCGCGCCGCGTGCTGGCGGCCGGCGTGCATCCCGTGCTCTCGGGTCCGGCCATCAGTCGCATCAAGGACTCGTCCGACCTGGAGGAGCTGGTCGTGACCAACTCGATCCCGCTGTCGCCCGAGAAGCTCCTCCCCAAGATCCACGTGCTGTCGGTCGCCCCGCTGCTGGCGGAAGCGATGCGCCGCATCCACGACGAAGAGTCGGTCTCCACCCTCTTCGTCTAATTCAAGCCCAAGGAGCAGAACGCAATGGAAATGCGCGAGCTGACCATCCGGAAGCGCGAGGGCCTGGGCAAGGGGCCCGCCCGGCGCCTGCGCCGCGCCGGGCAAGTGCCGGCCATCCTCTACGGCGGGGCGAACCCGGTCAACATCACCGTCGATCCCCTGGACATCTTCCGGATCATCCACGGCCGCGAGGGCTCGACCCAGCTCCTCAAGGTCACGCTCGAGGGCACACCCGGGACCAAGATGGCGATCATCCGCGACATGCAGCTGGACCCGGTCTCCGAGGACCTGGTGCACGTCGACCTGCAGGAAGTGGCCATGGACAAGGCCATCCAGGTCAGCGTGGCCGTCCACCACGTGGGCGACGCTATCGGCGTCCGGGAGACCTTCGGCATCCTGGAAATGATCCTGCGGGAGGTGCAGGTTGCCTGCCTGCCGAGCGCCATCCCCGAGTTCCTCGAGGTCGACGTCTCGAACCTCGCGATCGGCGACGTGTTCACGGTCAAGGATCTCCAGGCGCCGGCCGGAGTCCGCATCCTGAACGATCCCAACCAGGCCGTCGTCACCGTGGCGCCGCCCGCCGCCGAAGAGATCGCGGCGCCCGTCGCCGCCGTGGCGGAGGCCGTGCCGGCCGAGCCCGAGGTGCTCACGGAGCGCAAGCCCAAGGAAGAAGTGCCGGGAGCCGAAGCGGCAGCAGCGCCGGAGAAGCCGAAAGAGAAAGGCGGTCGCGAAGAGAAGAAGAAGTAAGTGGCCCAGGCGATCGTCGGACTGGGCAATCCCGGGCCGGAGTACCGGAACACGCGGCACAACGTGGGCCAGCGCGTGGTGGAGGCGCTGGCCAAGCGCGTGCGCGCGCGATTCGCGCGCGAGGCGGGTCATCAGATCGCCCGCGGCCGGTGGCAGGGCGAGACCCTCTACCTGGTCAAGCCCGCCAGCTTCATGAACGTCTCCGGACCCGCGGTGGCCCGCATCAGCCGCAAGCTCCGCGTGGGCCCTGCCGACCTCATCATCGTATTCGACGATCTCGATCTCCCGCTCGGCAAGGTCCGCGTTCGCATGAAGGGCTCGGCCGGCGGGCACAATGGCGTGCGCTCCCTCATCGAGGCGCTGGGCACGGAGGAATTCCGCCGCGTCAAGGTTGGGATAGGCCGGCCCTCGGTTCCTGGAGAGAAACGGGAGAAGATCGTCGACCACGTCCTGACGCCGTTCTACTCCGACGAGCTCGAGGCCATCGAGGCGGCCGTGGGCGAGGCCGCCGATCAGGCGCTCAAGCTCGTCGAAGGGCGCGCGCGATGATTCTGGCGGAGGGCCCGTCGATTGCGGCCTCCCGGAGTGCGTGGTATACCAACGATGCAAAGCGTTTTGCACGACGTCGTCACGCCTGAAGATCCGGACACGGGAGCGCGTATTCGGTTAATCGCCAGCGGCGCAGGAGTCGAGTGGGACCAGGTGCGCGCGCTGCTGGCCCGGGAGACCTCCACGCCGATGGGGAGGGAGCTGGCATTGGCGCTCTGGCCCCAGGCCGAGCTCGCCGCCATTCGCGCGGCGCTCGAGGCCACCGCCGAGGCGCGCGCCGCCCTGGGTCCCTCCGGGCCGCCGCCCTGGGAAGCCATCCCCGACGTGCGCTTGACGCTCGAGGCCGTGCGTATTCCCGGCTCAGTGGCCGAGGCCGCCGAGCTGGCCGCGCTGATCCCGCTGCTGGACGCGGCGGGCCGGCTCCGCGCCTATGGCCGGGGCATCCAGCCCGTCGCTCCCACCCTGGCCACCGCCTTCGCGGCCTTTCCGCATCTCAAGCCGCTGGCCGATCTGCTCCGCCGCTGCCTCGATGAGGACGGCGGCGTGCGCGACGAGGCCAGCGCCGCCCTGCGCCGGATGCGCCAGCGGATCCGCGATCTCCGGCGCGACCTCGTCAAGACGCTCGAGGGCTATTTCCAGGCGGCCGGCGCCGAGCACACGTTTCAGGAGCGCTACGTCACCGTCCGCCACGGCCGCTACGTTCTGCCGATTCGCGCCGAGGCCAAGGGCCGGCTGCGCGGCATCGTGCACGACCGCTCCCAGAGCGGCGCCACGCTCTTCGTCGAGCCCGAGGGCGTGGTCGAGGCCAATAACGAGCTGGTCCAGGCCTCGCGCGAGGAAGAAGGCGAGGTCCTTCGCGTGCTGGCCGAGCTCACCGACGCGGTGCGGGCGGTCTTGCCCGAGCTGGACGCGCTGGTCGCCGGCATCGCCCGGCTCGATCTCACCTTCGCGCAGGCTCAGCTGGCCGAGCGCATGGACGCCGGCGCGCCCGCGGTAGGCGACACGCGCGAGGTCTACTTGGCCGGGGCGAGAAATCCCCTGCTCCTGGCTCAGAGCTGGGGATCTCCGGAGCGGCCCGCGGTGCCCATGGATCTTTTCCTCGACCACTCGCGCCCGCTGCTGGTGATCACGGGCCCCAATGCCGGCGGCAAGACGGTGGCGCTCAAGACGCTGGGGCTGCTGGCGCTGATGGCCCAATCGGGCTGCCACGTGCCGGCCAAGGACGGCGCGCGGCTGCCGGTCTTTTCCCAGGTCTTTGCCATCGTGGGCGACGACCAGAGCGTGGCCGAGAACCTCTCGACCTTCTCGGCCTTCGTCAAGCAGCTTCGCCTGGTCCTCGAGGGCGTGGACGATCGCTCGCTGGTGCTGCTCGACGAGCTGGGCGCGGGCACCGATCCCGACGACGGCGCCGCCCTCGCCCAGGCCGTGCTCGAATCGCTGGCCGAGAGCGGGGCGCTCTGCGCGGCCTCCACCCATCTCGAGCCGCTCAAGGCCTTCGCCTCCACCTTCCCGAAAGCGCGCAATGCCTCCGTGGAGTTCGACTCCGAGCGGCTGGAGCCCACGTTTCGGCTGGTCTACGACCGCCCGGGGCAGAGCTATGCGCTGTCGATCGGCGCGCGACTCGGCCTGCCGCCCGCCCTGATCGAGCGCGCCCACGCCCATCGCTCGACTCAACAGAAGCAGCTGCAGGAATTGCTGGCGCGGCTCGACGATCGTGATCGCCGGGAGGCCGAGCACTCGTCGCTGCTCGAGCGGCGCGAGGCCGAGAGCGCCGGGCTCTTGAGCCGCGCGCAGGCCGAGCTCGAAGCCGCGCGCAAGAGCGCGCGGGAGACGGTGGCAAAGGCCAAAGCCGAGGCGCAGCGCCTCCTAGCGGACGTGCGGCGCGCGGTGAACGAGGAATGGGAGCGGCTCAGGAAGGGTGAGAAGACGCGGGCCGAGCTCGAAGACAGCCGAAAGAAGCTGAGAGAGACGGAGCGCGGCGCCGACACCGTCGCCGGCGAGCACGTCCCCGTGCTCGAGGACCGGCCGGCGGCCGCGGGCGATCGAGTAGAGGTCAGTCATCTCGGGCTCAAGGGAGAAGTCGTGAGCGTGGACGGACAAAGTGCTACCGTACTGGCGGGAGCGGTGACCGTGAAGGTGCCGCTCCAGGCGCTGCGGGTGACGGGCGCAATATCCAGGCCCCCTCACCCTTCCAGGCCCCCTCACCCTTCCCTCTCCCCCCCGGGGGGAGAGGGTTCGAGTTCGCCTCTCAGGGTGAGGGGCGAGTCGAGAATCACGGTGCCGACCAGAACCGCGGTACCGGTTGAAATGCACCTGATCGGACGCACCACCGACGAGGCGCGGGATCTGCTAGAAAAGTATCTGGACGATGCCTTCCTCGCCGGCCTGGGCTCGGTGCGGATCATTCACGGCAAGGGCACGGGCGCCCTTCGCCGCGCCGTCGAGGAAGTGCTGAGCGCCCATCCTCTGGTAGCCGAGCACCGACCCGGCTCCTCCCAGGAGGGGGGCGCCGGCGCGACAGTCGCAACCTTGAGTCACAGCTGATGCTCGAGCCGAGATAGATGGCCGGTTACCCCCCGCATATCCTCGACGAGATTCGCACGCGGGTGGACATCGTCGAGCTGGTCGGGCAGTTCGTGACCCTCAAGCGCGCCGGTGAGAACTGGAAGGGTCTCTGCCCCTTCCACACCGAGAAGACGCCCTCCTTCACCGTCAATCCCAAGCGCAATATCTTCCACTGCTTCGGCTGCGGCGCCGGCGGAGACGCCTTTGGCTTCCTCATGCGCCAGGACAAGATGGCCTTTCCCGAAGCGGTGCGCGCCCTGGCCGAGCGAACCGGCGTCGAGCTGCCCACCGTCAGCCGCCAGCAGCCCGAGACCGATGGCAAGTTCGAGGCGCTGCGCCGGGTGATGGCGCTGGCGGCCGACTTCTACACCCATGCGCTGTGGGAGGCTGAAGGAGCCAAGGCTCGCGGCTATATCGAAAGTCGCGGCATCGACGTCGAGGTGGCGAAGCGCTTCGGGCTGGGCTATGCCCCCGAAGGCTGGAACGCGCTGCTGGGCCATATGGCCAAGCAGGGCGTGACCGACGAGCAGCTCGTCCAGGCCGGCCTCGTGCTGCCGCGGCAGACGGGCGCGGGTTTTTACGACCGCTTCCGCGGCCGGCTGCTCTTCCCGATTCGCGATGTCCAGGGGCGCGTCGTGGCTTTCGGCGGGCGTGCGCTGGCCGGCGAGGAGCCCAAGTACCTCAACTCCCCCGAGACCCCGCTCTACGTGAAGGGGCAGATGCTCTACGCGCTGGATGTGGCCAAGACGGCCATGAGAGAGCGGAAGCGCGCCATCATCGTCGAGGGCTATCTCGACTGTCTCATGGCGCATCAGCACGGCTTCGGGGAGACGGTGGCGGCGCTGGGCACGGCCTTCACGCCCGCCCAGCTGGGCCTCCTGCGCCGCTACGCGGACGAGGTCGTGGCCCTCTTCGACGCCGATGCCGCGGGGCAGAAGGCCTCGACGCGGCTGGAAGAGATGATGAACGACGTGATGGACATCCAGGATCTCGGCTGGTCGGTGGCGCGCACCGGCAGCTTCGAGCGCGCGGGCTACTTCCCCATCTCGGTGGCGCTGCTGCCCCAGGGCCACGATCCCGACAGCCTGCTCCGGGCCGAGGGCGCCCCCGGGCTCAGTCAGCGTCTCGAGGCCGCGCGCCCGCTGCTCTCCTTCGTGCTCGACCGGGCGCTCGGCGATGAAGACCTCACCACCGCCCGCGGCCGGTCCAATGCCCATGCCCGCGTCTCGCTGATCCTCTCCAAGGTGGCGAATGCCGAGGAGGCGACGGTGCTCGCCCGCGAGGCGGCGCGCCAGCTGGGCGTGGACGCCACCCAGCTTTGGATCGAAGCCCAGCAGCTCCAGGGTGCCCGCCAGCGCGGCCGCCGCTTCAAGTCGCCGGCGGAGGGCCCCGGCAAGGCCGAGGGCGCCGCCGCATGGCCCCCGCCGAGCTTCTCCGAGCGCGATCTGCTGGCCCTACTTTTGCACGTCGAAGAGGCTCGTGAGGAGCTGCTGCCGCTGCTGGACGAGGAGGACGTGACTCATCCAGGCCTCCGCGCGCTGCTCGGAGCGCTCAAATCGAGCCCGACGACGCGGGCCGAGGCCTTCATGGCCGAGCTGCCGGGCGAAGCCGAGCGGGGACTGCTCGCCGCCCTGCTGGTCGATGAGCGGCAGTGGGTGGACACACATAGTCAGGTTACGGAGCTTCGGAAGCGGTACGATATTCGACGTCGCAAGAGGCGGGTCCGCCATGTGACCCAGGCCATCGTCCAGGCCCAGGCCACGGGCGATGCGGCGCTACCTGCGCTCGAAGAAGAGCTGCGGAGCCTGCAACGCGATTTGCAGCGAGAGGCGGAGGCCGTCAGGGAGTTGGCCCTGGCGCCGCCGGCCCCGCGCGCCCCGGGCGGCGCGACGGGACCCAGCGCCAGCTAGGGATCCCTCACCCCCACCAGGAGAACGGCAGAGCATGGCGGACGAAACAAAAGCGCCGGAGGAACCCCGCACCGAGGAGCTGGACAAGCTCATCGCCAAGGGGAAGCAGAAGGGCTTTCTCACCTACGACGAGGTCAACGACGCGCTGCCGTCCGATGTAGTCAGCCTCGACCAGCTCGACGACATCATGCTGATGTTCGGCTCGATGGACATCGAAGTCGTGGACTCGGCCAAGGCCGGCCGCCTGCCCTCCGAGCTGGGCGCCCAGCCCGAGGCCGAGGCCGACGAGGACGAGGTCGTGGAGCCGCGCCGCATCGATCTCACGCCGGGCCCCGTGGGCCGCACCGAGGATCCCGTCCGCCTCTACCTGCGGGAGATGGGCAAGGTGGCGCTGCTCACGCGCGAGGGCGAGATCACGCTCGCCAAGCGCATCGAGGAGGGCAAGGACGAGGCCACCGCCGCCATCCTCGCCACTTCGCTCGCGATCGACAAGATCCGCGGCCTGCGCGACGAGCTGCGCAAGGAGCTGGTGCCGATCAAGGACGTGGTGGATTACCCGGAAGAAGAGTCCACCGAAGAGAAAGAGGAGGCCCTCCGCCGCTCGGTGATCCGCGAGCTCGGCCAGGTCGACCGGCTGCTCCGCGAGCGCGAGCGGTTTATCAGCCAGGCACGCCGGCTGCGGATCAAGGCCGGCGGCCGCAAGAGCAAGCGCCGGGGCGAGCCCGCCTGGAAGCGAGTCGAGAACCAGGCCCTGGCCAAGCAGGCCAAGGTGCTGGCCATCCTTCGCGGCCTCAACCTCCAGCAGTCGCTGCTCGACACCTGGGGACTGGACCTCAAGAAGCTGGTCGAGAAGATCCATCGCGCCGAGCGCGAGATCGCGCTCTGGTCCGACGGCAAGCGGCCGGCGCCCACGGCCGTCGACGCGTTTCTCTCTTCGCTCTCAGACGACGATCGCGACGAGGGCGACCGCGACCTCTACCAGAAGGCCGCCGGCCGTTATCCCTCGATCAAAGATCGCCTGGTCTGGGTGGCCCAGCAGAAGATCAGACGCGCCGAGGAAGGCGCCAATGCCCGCGCTGACGAGCTCAAGCAGATCGTCAAGATCATCAAGACGGGCGAGGCCAAGGCGGCGCGCGCCAAGAAGGAGATGGTTGAGGCCAACCTCCGCCTGGTCATCTCGATCGCCAAGAAGTACACCAACCGGGGACTTCAGTTCCTGGACCTGATTCAGGAAGGAAACATCGGCCTGATGAAGGCGGTGGACAAGTTCGAATATCGCCGAGGATACAAATTCTCCACCTACGCGACGTGGTGGATCCGCCAGGCGATTACGCGAGCCATCGCCGACCAGGCCCGCACCATCCGCATCCCCGTGCACATGATCGAGACCATCAACAAGCTCATCCGGACCTCCCGTCAGCTCGTGCAGGAGCTGGGACGGGAGCCCACGCCGGAAGAGATCGCCATCAAGATGGAAGTGCCCGTCGACAAGGTCCGCAAGGTCCTCAAGATCGCCCAGGAGCCCATTTCCCTCGAGACGCCCATCGGCGAGGAGGAGGACAGCCACCTGGGCGACTTCATCGAGGACAAGCAGGTGGGGTCGCCCGTCGAGAGCATGATCGGGCTTTCGCTCCGGGAGCAGACCAACCGCGTGCTCAATTCGCTCACCCCGCGCGAGGAAAAGGTGCTGCGACTGCGCTTCGGGCTCAGCGACGGCTGCGAGCACACGCTCGAAGAAGTCGGGCAGGATTTCGCGGTGACCCGCGAGCGCATCCGCCAGATCGAAGCCAAGGCCCTGCGCAAGCTGCGCCACCCCTCACGCTCCAAGAAGCTGCGGAGCTTCCTCGAGTCGTGACCCCGGTGCTATCATGACGGCCGGGCCCATAGCTCAATTGGCAGAGCCCCCGGCTCATAACCGGTCCGGTCTTGGTTCGAGTCCAAGTGGGCCCACCAAAGCAGTTCGGATGAGCGCTTGCGCGAAGGAGCCGAACCGCACTACCGAATGGTTTGACGTTCAACCGAGATGGAAGATGAGGAGTCAGTGGACGATCAGCTTCGCACGCTCATAGATCTCCAGGCGCTGGACACGCGCATCGCGGCGCTCGAGTCCGACGCCGCGCGCCTGCCAAAGGAGATCGCCGCCGTCCACGCCGCTGTCGAGGAAGCCAAGCAGGCCGTCGAGTCGGCCAAGGCCCGGCTGGACGTCGCCAAGAAAGAGCAGCGCGCCAAGGAAAAGGACCTCGAGGTCTGCCAAGCCAAGCGCGCCAAGACCGAAGCGCGCCTCTACGAGGTCAAGACCAACAAGGAGTACTCGGCCGTTCTCACCGAGGTCGAGGACATCAAGCAGGAAAAAGGCAAGGTCGAGGAGGAAATCCTCGTCCTCATGGAAGCGCAGGAGCGGCTCGCCGTCGAGATCAAGGACGCCGAGACCCGCTTCAAGGCCCGGGAGAGCCAGGGCCGAGGCGAGGTGGCCACGCTCCAGGAAAAGCTCCGCGGCATCGAGGCCGAGTTGGGTGGCGTGCGGGCCGAGCGCAAGGAGCTGGCCGGCCGGCTGCCCGCCCCCGTGCTCGCGGATTACGAGAAGCTGCTCCGCGCCCGCGGCGGGCTGGCCCTGGTGCCGGTGGCCAAGCCATCTTCTTGCGGCGGCTGCCGCGTCACCATCACGCCCCAGCGGCTCCAGGAGCTGCGCGCGCAAACGGCGCTCATCCCGTGCGAGTCCTGCGGCCGCTACCTCTACTGGCCCTCGTAACTCCCCTTTCTCTCACCCGCAACGGTTGAGGGGCAGAGAGTGAGCCCCGATGCGCATCCCGTGACGATCTATACCGACGGCGCCTGCTCGGGCAATCCCGGTCCCGGCGGCTGGGCGGCCATCATCATCGAGGCCGGGCACGAGCGCGAGCTCTCCGGCGGCGAGACATCGACGACCAACCAGCGCATGGAGCTCACCGCGCCCATCGAGGCGCTGCGCGCGCTCAAGGGCGGCCACCGCCAGGTCTCGATTTACAGCGACAGCGCCTACGTGATCAACTGTTTCCGCGACAAGTGGCATGTCCGCTGGCGGGAGAACGGCTGGCGGAACGCCCAGAAGAAGCCCGTGGAGAACCGCGACCTCTGGGAGGCGCTGATCGCGCTCACAGAGCAGCATGACGTCACGTGGCACAAGGTCACCGGCCACTCGGGCCATCCGATGAACGATCGCGTGGATCACCTGGCCCGCGGCGCGATCACCCGCCTGCGCTGAGCGAAGGAGCCCGATGAAATTCTCGACCCAGAACCTCCTGTCCTTCCGCGACTGGCAAACGCATGCCGAGGTGTACGCCAATAGCATCGAGGAGTGCCGGCTCGCCGACGAGCTCGGCTTCCACACGGTCTGGCTGGCCGAGCACCATTTTTCGCACTATGGGATCTGCCCGTCGCTGGCGCCGCTGGCCGGCGCCCTCGCCCGCGAGACCCGGCGCGCGCGGATCGGCACCGCCGTGGTCATCGCCCCCTTCGAGCACCCGATCCGGATCGCGGAGGAGTGGGCGGAGATCGACATCCTCTCCGGCGGCCGGCTCGAGTTCGGGCTCGGCCGCGGCTATCAGCCGAAGGAATTCCAGGGTCTCGGCGTCTCCATGGCCCATACGCGCGAACGCTTCGACGAAGCGTACGAGATCATCCGGCGGGCCTGGAGCCAGGACCGGATGGAGTTCAAGGGCGAATTCTACGAGGTACCGCCAGTGCGCGTGCTGCCGAAGCCGCTCCAGCGCCCGCACCCGCCGCTCTGGACGGCGGCCGTCTCACCGGATACCTATGCGCTGGCCGCCCGCCGCGGGCTCAAGCTCCTGACCTCGCCCGCCTTCACGCCCTTCGAGCTCCTGAAGAAGAACTACGACACCTATCACGCCGAGTGGCGGGCAGCCCACGGCAGCCTCGACGGCGCAGAGATCTGCATGAACAAGATCATCCACGTCGCGGAGACCTCGGAGCAGGCGCGCGAAGAACTGCGCGAGCCCGTCTTCTGGTTCTTCAAGACCCAGGCCGACCTGATCGCCGATCCGGCCGGGGCGCCGCCCGAGCAATACAAGTTCTACAAGCGCGTGCGTGAGAACCTGCTCGCGCTGACGGAAGAGCAGGCGCTGGATCAGGCCGCCATCGTCGGCGATGCCGAGGAGGTCGCCGATCGGATCCGGATGCACCACGAAGCCCTGGGCGTCACCCACTTCATGGGCGCCTTCTCGCGCGGCGGCCTCGCGCACGACAAGGTCCTCCGCTCGATGCGGCTCTTCGCCGAAAAGGTGATGCCCCGCTTCGCGTGAGAGCCCGGTCCCGCGCCTGACTCAGCGGCGGCCGCCCAGTCCAGGCGGCTTCCCGCCGCTCCTCGGGCTGGGCCGAAAGCCGATCGGGCGAGGACGCGGGGGCTGCGGGGTCATCAGCCGCCGGATCGCGTCGAAGACCGCCTTGAGCTGAGCGTCATACTTCTGTTCCAGCGCTTCCAGCCTCCGTGTCAGATCCGCGTGGGATGCCAGCATCCGCCTGAGCTTGACAAACGCCCGTACGACCTCGATGTTCACCTGGATCGCCCGGGGGCTCCGCAACACGCTCGAGAGCATCGCGACGCCGTGCTCCGTGAAGGCATAGGGAAGTGAGCGCCGGCCGCCCCACCCTGAACTTGAAATCACAGATTGTGATTTCAAGTTTGCAAGATCCTCATGGCTCAACTGGAACATAAAATCTGAGGGGAACCGGGTCAGATTCCGGTGCACGGCTTGGTTAAGCACACTGACCGGCACCCCATAGAGTGCGGCGATGTCGGCGTCCAGAAACACCTTCTGGCCGCGGATGGACAGAATGCATCGCTCGACTCGCACGACAGGAATCTGCGGTGCTTTCTGCATCGCGGGCCCTGAATAGCACGGGTGCCTTCGGGTGAGAATGTCCAGGATTCAATACAGCGGCGGCCGCCCTTTAAGGTCACAAACTGTGACCTCAAACTTGAAATCGCAAATTGCGATTTCAAACAGGCCCCTCACCCTGACCCTCTCCCCAGAGGGGAGAGGGGATTAGGCGCGGTCGACGGCGGGCCGGATCGTCCCCGCCACCAGATCGAGGATCTCCAGCATCCGCTTGAGGTCTTCCCGGCGAAACACCACCACGACGTGCTGGACGCCCGAGCGCTTGTAGTCCGCCAGGCGGTCCACGACAGCCTGCGTGCCCTGGGCGAGAAGCGCCTCGTCCAGATTGAAGCGGAGCGAGATCTCGATCGTACCGATGTCGCGCCCGGCCTTCTCGGCAGCCTGCCGCACCTGAGCGAGCTGGTCGCGGAACTGCGCGGGCGTGCGCGACATCGCGTGCCAGCCATCGCCCAGGGTGACGACGCGCCGGTACGCGCCCGGGCTCGCGCCGCCCACCCAGATCGGCGGATGCGGCTTCTGCACGGGCTTTGGCGCGAAGCCGATGTCGCGGAAATGGAAGAACTCCCCGTCGAAGGCCGGGCGCTCGGCCGACCAGAGCTCCTTGAAGACGCGCAGGATCTCATCGGCCTGTCGGCCCCGCGCGTGGAAGGGCGCGCCCAGGATCTCCATCTCGTGCTTCCACCAGCCCACCCCCACGCCGCAGATCAGCCGGCCGCCCGACAGCGCGTCCAGGCTCGCCAGCATCTTGGCCATGACCACGGGATGGCGATGGCCAAGGATGAAGACCGAGCAGCCGAGCCGCGCCTTCGAGGTGCAGACGGCCGCGGCGCCGAGAGCCGTGACGGGCTCCAGATACGGCACGTCAGGCGGAATCGGAAAGCTCCCGCCGGCGGGGTACTCCGCGCTCTCCCGCGGAATGATCACGTGATCGCTGACCCAAAGCGAGGCGATGTCGTGCTTCTCGGCCTCGCGCGCGAAGGTGATCAGCCCATCGCGAGTGGCCTCGGCCGGGAGATTCGTCGGCAGGTGGCAGCCGATCTGCATTGGCGGATCATATCACCGCGTATCCATCTCCGGACATTGACCTGGACCAATCAGCCGGGTAGCCTGACGCCATGGCCCTCGTGAGGAACTCGACCACTTACCAAACCCGTCGGTGGACTCGCGCCGAATACGCCCGGTTGATTGAAACCGGCGTCTTCCATCCCGACGAGCGGCTCGAGCTGATCGGTGGCGAGCTCATCGTGCGAGAACGTCAGGGGGCCTCTCATTCACTCGCGATCGAGCTGATCAATGAAGCCCTTCGCGCGGCGTTTGGAGCCGGCTGGCGAATCCGTGTTCAGCTCCCGGTGGCGCTCGACGACGAATCCGAGCCGGAGCCGGATTTCTCCGTCGTTCCGGGCACACCGCGCCAGGCCCCTCTCGATCCCAAGCCAGCGCGCCCGGCGCTCGTCGTGGAGGTGGCTGAGTCTACGTTGGCATTCGACCGCAACGTCAAGAGCAGCCTCTACGCCCGGGCCCGCGTCCCTGACTATTGGATCGTCAACCTCGTGGATCGAGTCCTCGAGATCTATCGCGAGCCCGCCGCAGCGGCCGAAGAACCGTTCGGCTGGCGGTACGGCCAGATTCAAGCCCTTCATTCCGGCGAATCGGTCTCAGCTCTCGCGCTTCCCTCCACTTGCGTCGCCGTCGCCGATCTGCTGCCCTAGCCGATGGCGATTTATTCCGTGCCCACGAAGCGCTGGACCCGGCTCGAGTACGAGCGAATGGTGGATCTCGGCGTCTTCAAGTCCGGCGACCGCCTTGAGCTGGTTGGCGGGCAGTTGCTGGTACGCGAGCCGCAGGGCGGCCCACATATGACCGCCATCGGTCTCGCCGAGGACGCCTTCCGGGCCGCCTTTGGCTCCGGATGGATCGTCAGGACCCAGGGCCCGATCGCGCTGGACGACGACTCCGAGCCGGAGCCCGACGTGGCTGTCGTCGAGGGCTCGCGCCGGGACTATGTCGCCGGACATCCCGGCCGGCCCGCTCTGCTGGTCGAGGTGGCCGAGTCGAGCCTCGCCTTCGACCGCGAGCACAAGGGCAGTCTCTACGCCCGCGCCCAGGTCGCCGACTACTGGATCGTGAATCTCGTGGACCGCGTGCTCGAGGTCTACCGCGAGCCGGCCGAGGCGCCTGCCGCCGTCTATGGCTGGCAATACGGCGCGCTGCTCCGACTCGGCCCGACGGATTTCGTCTCTCCCCTCGCGCTGCACTCTGCCCGCATCGCCGTCGCCGATCTGCTGCCCTAGGCCGTCCGCGCTATCCGCCTGAGCCCTTCGCTCCAGGACAAACTGCCCGTCCACGACTCACCTGCCTCTCAATAAGCCCTCACCTTCGTCCCGCTACTGTGCCAGAGTGGAAGTAGAGGCGTGCCGCGGCCGGCGCGGCGTGCGCGGCCGGCGGAGATGACACCATGGAAGTCTTCATCGGCATCGACGTCGAGCGCGTGGAGAGTGTGCTCCTGGCCGACGGCTGGCATCAGATCAAGGAGCATACGTTCAGAGTCGGCAACTACGGCTTCCTGAAAGGGCAAGTGGTGGCCGTCAATGCCATCGCCGTCAAGGGCACGGCCTCCCACTGGGCGCAGTGGACCGAGCCGGACGGCGGCGTGCTTGCCGGTCCGTTGACCTCGCTCCTGGCCGTGAAAGGCGCGGCCCTCACGACCGAGGCTGCGGCGACTGCCGCTCGGGGTGCAGACCATGACCGACTTCAGGCGCATCAAG
>JBKPCB010000012.1:0-6721 GCA_046727155.1 Candidatus Methylomirabilota bacterium
GTATCGGACGTCGACTGGGCTCTTGAGGCTCCAGACACGTTACGTGTTCGCCGCCATTACGATTCCATCCGTGTTGGCGATCATCACAAATCTACTCGTGCCGCTCTTCTTCAGGTCGTCATCGCTGAGCAAATATGGTCCAATGTTCTCACTCCTGCTTCTTGCCACAATAGGGCACGCGATCATCCGCCATCGCCTGATGGACATCCGCGTGGTGATCAGGCGGGGCGCGGTGTATGCCGCGGCGGTGCTGACAAGCGTTGCAGCCTTCGCGCTGCTGCTGATCGGCTCCAATATCCTGCTGCCGGACGAGCACGACTTCTCCCTCCGCGAGATTGTGCTCGCGCTTGTGGTGGCGATCTGCTTCTTCCCGGTCAAGGCGCGGGTGCAGGGGCTCTTCGATCACTATCTCTACCGCGATCCGTACGACTACCAGCGCACGCTGCGGGAGGCGAGCGGGGCGCTAACGCGGACGATCGAGCTGCCGACACTGCTCGAGCATGTCGGGGGTGTCGTCACCGGCACGCTCAAGCCTGAAGCGGTGGGAATCTATCTGCGGGAGGCGGAAGGCGGGGAGTTCGGCCTGGCCTGGAGCGCGGGCAGGGTCGCGCTGCCAGCGAGCGTGCCGGCCTCGACTCTAATCTTGGGCCTCGTGAGTGGAGCCCGGCGACTTATCTTCAGGGACGAGCTCGGCGCTCGCGAACCGGCCCAATTCCCGCCCGCCGTCATCGCGGAGCTCGATCGGCTGGGCGGCGCCGAGGTGATCGCCCCGCTCTTGGAGACCGGCGAGGTCATCGGTCTCGTCGTGCTGGGCCCGAAGCGGTCCGGGGATCCTTACTTCAGCGACGACGCTGATCTGCTCACGACGCTGGCGAATCAGTCCGCCGTTGCGATCCGCAATGCACAGACTCATGCCCGGGTCGTGCAGGTGAACGCCGAGCTGCAGAAGATTCTGGGCACAATCGACAGCGGTGTAGTCGCCGTGGGGCCAACCGGTCAAGTGAGCCTGTTCAACCGCGCCGCGGAACGGTTCACGGGCGTGCCGGCCGTGGCCGCGCGGGGCCGCCCGGCGGGCGAGCTGCCGGTTCCCCTCGCCGGCGCCCTGGAAGCCACAGCGCGAGACGGCACGCCACGCTCCGAGGTCGAGTTTGCGCTGCCGGATGCCGCCGGCCAGATCATCCCGCTCATCTACTCCACCTCACCGCTGCTCGGTCCGCGGGGGCAGCCGCTCGGCGCCGTGGCGGTGATCAGCGACCTCTCCCACGTGAAGGAGCTCGAGCATGAGCGCCGGCGGGCCGAGCGCCTGGCGTCGATCGAAGCCATCGCCTCCGGCCTGGTCCACGAGATTCGCAATCCATTGGTCGGTATCAAGACCTTCTCGCAGCTCCTGCCCTCGCGCGGCGTCGAGAAGGAGTTCCGCGAGAGCTTCTCGAAAGCAGTCACTCGGGAGATCGGGCGGATCGATGACCTGCTGACCCGCTTCCGCACCCTCTCGGCGGCCTCACGTCAGCCCATGGAGCCGCTGGATGTCACCGAACCGCTCCGGCACATCCTGGAGCTCATGCGCCCCCAGCTCGAGCAGTGCCACATCCGGCTTCGCCAGGTGGTCGCCGGCGTCCCCCGCCCCGTCCTCGGCAACGCATCTCAGTTGGAGCAGCTCTTCCTCAATTTATGCTTAAATGCCGTCGAGGCCATGGAGCCCGGTGGCGAGCTGACCATTCGCGCGGCCGACCTCTGCGAAGGGGGCGGCACGACTCTGCTGATCGAGGTGTCGGACACGGGTCGGGGCATCCCCGAGCACCTCCTGGACAGCATCTTCGATCCCTTCGTCACGACCAAGGCAAGCGGAACGGGACTCGGGCTGGCCATCTGTCGGGGCATTGCCGACGCCCACCACGCCAAGCTCGTCGCGCGGAACAATCTCGAGAGACCGGGCAGCACCCTCACGCTGGAGTTCCCTGTCGCGAGCCACGTCGAAGCCGGAGCCACGGCGTGAGAACCGTCCTCCTGGTGTCGGGGGACGAAGGTCTGCGCGCCCGTCTGCAGCGCGGGCTCGAGCACTGCTCGGTCTTCGCGGCAGCCTCCGACGAGGAGGCGCTCAAGACCCTTCGGATCACTGAGATGGAGCTGGTGATCAAAGATGCCGTGCCTCCGATGCGCGAGGTCCCGGCCTTCATCGCGCGGGTTCGGCACCTCTGCCCCAACGCCGCGGTGATCTGCGTGCTCCCGGCCGGCGCCACCTCGCCGGAAGAAGAGGCGGCCGGCGAAGCCGCAGACTTCTCGTTGGTGCAGCCCTTCACCTCACGCCTGCTGCAGGGAGTCTTGCGGCAGGCGGAGGACAAGCTCCGGCTGCTGCAGGAGGTGGCGGCGCTCCGATCGGCCCGCCGGATGCCTGGAGGGGAGAGCGGCTCCGAAGAATCGGAGCTCGGCCTGGAGGCCTCCTCGCACGCCCTCACTCAGGTCGCCAAAGAATTCGCTAAAGCGCTGGCCGCGGGGTTCGACCTGCCTCGCGTGCTGGATCTCTTCCTCGACGCGGTATCCGAGATGGCGCAGCCGAGCCGGAGCGCGATTCTGCTGGCGGACCAGGCCGGGCGCCATTATCGGGTGCGGTCCTATCGTGGACTCGCCCCGCATGTGGTCGAGTCGCTGGCCCTGCCCGCGGATAGCGGCCTGCCGCTCTGGCTGACCGCGGAGGGGCGACTCATCCAGATCGATCAGGCACAGGCGCGTACCGCCGATCCGGCGGCACGCCAGATCGCAAGGGAGCTGGCCGTGCTCCAGGCAGTGGTCGCCATACCGCTGCTCTCCCACGGCGAGCTGGTGGCCATCCTCACGCTCGGGCAGCGGATCACAGGCGGGGCCTATAGCCGGCGCGAGACCGAGATCCTCTTCAATCTGGGCACGCACCTGGCCAAGGCCATCCGCGACATCAGGGTGCACCACCTGCTCCAGTACCAGAAGGAGTTCAACGAGCGGATCCTGGCGCGCATGTCTAATGGCGTCATCACCATCGCGCCCGACGAGACAGTGGTGATCATGAACCGGCAGGCGGAAGAGATCCTGGGAATGTCGGCCAAGGACGTGCTGAACCGGGATCTGCGTGTGCTTCCGTCGCCGCTGGGCGACCTCCTCTTCGAGACGCTCACGCGAGGCCGGCTGGTCAACCGGGCCGAGGTGCACCTGGCCCTGCGCAACCTGCCGCTGGAAGTCTCGACCTATCCCGTGATGGGCGACGGGACCGAGGCCATGGGCGCCGTGCTGGTCTTCGAGGACCTGACGGCCCAGCGCCAGCTCGCGATGGAGAAGCGCGCCGCGGAGCAGCTCCAGCTCCTCACGCGGATCGTGGCCCGCATCGCCGACGAGATCAAAAACCCGCTCGTCTCCATCAATGCCTTCATGGAGCTGATCGGCGAGCGGTACGACGACGCCAGCTTCCGCCATCAGTTCTCCTCCGTCGTCGGCCGCGATGTGCGGCGCCTGGTGCAGATCTTCGACAAGCTCGCAGCCCTCGTGAACGAAGGCGACTACAAGCGGGAGTCCGTCGACATCCGCAGTGCCGCGGACGAGTGCCTGGCAGAGATGGGTGCCCAGGCGCTGCCGGACACCAGTGGTGAGACGCGGCTGCTCACCTTCGTGGACGAGTCCACGCAAAAGCACGTCACGGCCACGCTCTCCCACGAAGGGGCGTCCTTTCTCGTCAAGGGCGACCATGGCATGTTGAAGAAGGCCATCGCGTACCTGGTCTGGTACCTGCTCCGCAAGACGCCAGGCCAGGAGGCCAAGATCGCGGTCTCCGTCTCGCGGCTCGGCACGGAGGATCGGGTCCGGCTCACGGTTGCCTCGCGGACCGCCGAGGTCCGAAGCGAGGAGCTCCAGGGCATTTTCGATCCGATCCAGGTCGTGCAGGAGAACCTCATCGACGTGGGGCCGTGCGTGAGCCAGCGAATCCTCGAGGCGCAGGGCGGGCGGCTCGAGGCCAAGCATGGACGCGGCGAGGTGAGCTTTTCGGCGTCCCTGGCCGCAGCGATGCAGCCATGAGCGACCGCGCCCGCGTCCTGGTGGTCGACGATGAGATTGGCCCGCGCGAGTCGCTGCGAATGATCCTCAAGCTGCGCTACGAGATCGCCACGGCGGAAAGCGGCGAGGAAGCCCTCCAGACGGTCCACACCTTCCGGCCCGACGTGGTCTTCATGGACATCAAGATGCCGCAGATGGATGGCATCGAGCTCCTGCGCCGGATCAAGGGCACCGATCCCAGCATCGAGGTCGTGATGATCACAGCCTACGCCTCGCTCGAGACGGTCAAGAATGCGCTGACCCACGGCGCCTTCGAGTACCTGATCAAGCCCTTCAGCCGCCAGGACCTGGAGGAGACGGCCCGCCGGGCGCTGGTGCGCCGCCAGACGGAGCTCGGGACGCGAAGCCAGCTCACGGCTCTCGTCGAGGAGATGCGCTCGCTGGCCAGCAAGACCCGCGGGCTGGAGGAAGAGGCGCGGCGGGAGCAGACCGAGCAGTCGCTGCGCGTCACCCAGCTGTCCATCCTGCGCGAGATCTCGCGCGGCATTCTCGGCCAGCTCGATCTCGCTCAGCTCACCGCTGCGATCACCGCGCAGCTTCGCGAGGCGCTGGGCTATGACGAGGTGGCCGTGCACCTGGGGCCCACGCCACCAGCGAGCGCAGGCGCAGGGACCACGATTACGTGCACCATCCGTGAGGACGACACCACCCTAGGCTACCTGATGGCCCGCAACCGTTCGGCCTCCCGGCCCATCGACCCACGCGAGCGCGAGCTGCTCGAGATGCTGTCCGACTACCTCGCGGTCGCCATCCGCAATTCGCGGCTTTACGGCGAGGTGACAGAAACCAAGCAGTCGCTGGAGCAGCTGGTTCGCTCGGCCGGCGACGCCATCATCTCCGTCAACAGCGAAGGCAAGATCCAGGGCTGGAACCCGGCCGCCGAGCGCGTCTTCGGGCTGACGGCGAAACAGGCGCTTGGGCGGCCCCTGACGGCACTGCTGCCGGAGGAGTCCTACCGGACCGCGCGCGCCACGATGTCCCGGGAGTATCCGTCCACCTTCGAAGTCACCTCCAAGCGCGAAGACGGCCGGCGGCTCAACCTGGCGGTCACTCTGTCGTCGCTGACGGGACGCGACGGCAACCTCGAGGGCATGCTGGCCATCGTCCGCGACACAACGGCCCAGCGGGAGCTCGAGACCCAGATGCACCAGTCCGAGAAGCTCACGGCGCTGGGGCAGATGGCGGGCGGCATCGCGCACGATTTCAATAACCTCCTGCAGGCCATCCTCGGTTACGCCCAGCTCATGGGGAAGAGTCCCGGTAACGCCGAGGTCGTCCGGCGCGGACTGGACGTCATCGAGAAGGCCGCGACGGGCGGCGCCGAGACGGTGCGACGGATCCAGAAGTTCGCCCGGCTGAGGCCCGAGGAGGCCTTCGTGGCGCTCGACCTGAACCAGGTGGTGCGCGATACGCTGGCCATCACCCGCCCGCGCTGGGAGGAAAAGAAAATCAAGAGCGGGCTGCCGCTCCAGCTCGAGCTCAATCTGGGCTCTGTGCCGGTGGTGATGGGCCGGCCCGCGGAACTGCACGAGGTCGTGACCAATCTGGTGCTCAATGCGATCGACGCGATGCCGGAAGGCGGCACGCTGCGCATCCGCACTCATCCGGAAGGCCAGCGATTCGTGGTTCTCACGGTGGCCGATACCGGCATCGGCATGACCGACGCGGTGAGGAAGCGCATCTTCGATCCGTTCTTCACCACCAAGGGCGAGCAGGGCACGGGCCTGGGCCTGTCGGTCTCCTACTCGATCGTCAAGCGCCACGGCGGGGAGATGCACGTCGAAACCCGCCCGGCCGGGGGCGCGACCTTCGCGATCACCCTGCCCGTCGGCGTCACGTCGGTGCCGGAGCCGCCGCACGGGATCGAATCGTCAGGGGAGCGCAAGGGCCGCATTCTGCTCGTGGACAACGACCCTCAGGTGATGACCATCCTCGGGGAGATGCTGAGCGACGCGGGCCATCACGTGCTGCCGGTGGCGAGCGGGGCCGAGGCAGCTCGCGTTTTCGTGCCGGGCGGCTTCGACCTGGTCATCACGAATATCGGAATGCCGGGCATGAACGGCTGGGAGGTCGCCGAGCGCGTTCGCGCGCGCGACGCGAAGGTCCCGCTGATCTTCGTGACGGGGTGGGGACTGCAGGAAGAGGATCAGGCCCGCTGCCGGGGGCTCGGGGTCATGGAATTGCTCTTCAAGCCCGTGCGGCCACCCGATCTGCACCGCACGGTCCAGCGTGCCCTGGCCAGCCAGGCGGTGCGCCTGAGCTGAAGCAGGAACGGCCACCCCCTCACCCCAACCCTCTCCCCTCAGGGGAGAGGGCAGGGCGAGGCGCGTGGCCGCCTCGATCCGAACCCTCGCAGGGACTACAGCCGCTCGATAATGGTGGCGATCCCCTGCCCGAAGCCAATGCACATCGTCTGGAGCCCGAACCGCTTCTTGGTCCGCTCCAGCTCGTGGAGCAGCGTGGTCATGAGCTTGGCGCCGGAGCAGCCGAGCGGATGCCCAAGCGCAATCGCCCCGCCGTTGACGTTGACGCGCGCCATATCGGGATGCAGCTCCCGCTCCCACGCCAGCACGACGGCGGCGAAGGCCTCGTTGATCTCGAACAGGTCGATCTGATCGAGCTTCATCCCCGCCTTCTTCAGCAC
>JBKPCB010000013.1:0-5495 GCA_046727155.1 Candidatus Methylomirabilota bacterium
TGGCCCGGCGCCGCTGGCCGGCGGGGCTGGCGGCCTGGACCTATGCGGCGCTGATGGTCCTGCCCGTCAGCGGCCTCGTGCACTCCGGCCATCAGCTCGCCCATGATCGCTACAGCTACCTCTCCGGCCTGGGCTTCGCCCTCCTCGGCGGCGGCGCGGCGGCGTGGGTGGCCGCGGCCTGGCGGGCGGGTCGACTCAAGACTGCGCCGGCGGCGGCGCTGGGATTGGCCTTTGTGCTCATCCTTGCCGGCTGGGGAGCCGGGAGCTGGCGGCAGAGCAAGGTATGGCACGATACCGAAACCCTGTTCCGCTGGGCGGTGGAGGTGGAACCGGAGTGCGCCACGTGCATCCAGAATCTCGCCGCGCAGATTCTGTTCGACTCCCCCGGCGATCCCGCGCGCGTGGGCGAGGCCGAGGCATACCTGCGGCGGGCAGTCTCCCTGCGCCCGGACCTGCCGCCAGCCCATTACGACCTCGGGCTGGCGCTCGCGGCGCAGCGGCGTTACGCGGAGGCCGAGGCCGCGTATCGCGAGTTCATCCGGCTCGAGCCGGGATCCGCCGAAGGGCCCGCGGCGCTCGGCCTGCTCTACATGGATTTGGCGCGCTACAACGAGGCCCTGCCCCTGCTGCGGCAGGCCATCGCGATGGCCCCACCGCGCTCGAGCGTGCCGTTACGGATCGCGCGGTCGCTGACCGCCCATGCTGAGGCGATGGACCGTGCGGGCCTGCGCACGGAGAGCGCCGCCCTGGCCAGGGACGCAGCTGCCGCCCAGTCGGGCGCGCGCCGATGATGACGACGGCGCGCCGGTTGGCCCCCCTCGCGATCTTCGTGATCGTTTTTCTCTCGTTCCTTCCCGCCCTGGACGGCCAGTTCCTCGACTGGGACGACCGGGAAAATCTCGTGCGCAACGCGGGATACCGCGGGCTCGGCTGGGCCCAGCTCAAGTGGATGTTCACCACGACGGTGCTCGGCCATTACATTCCCCTCACGTGGCTGAGCTTCGGAATCAACTACGCGCTTGGAGGGCTGAATCCCTGGGGCTATCACCTCCTCAACCTTCTCCTGCACGGCGCCAACGCTGCGCTGTTCTATGTCGTCGCGCGGCGGCTCCTCGCCGCTGGGATCGAGGGGGCATCTCTTCAGACGTGGCGGCTGACCGCGGGCGCCGCCTTTGCTGCGCTTGCCTTCGGGGTGCATCCGCTGCGCGTCGAGTCGGTGGCCTGGATCACAGAGCGACGGGACGTGCTGTGCGGCCTCTTCTTCCTCCTGGCGATCCTGGCCTGGCTGCACGCGATCGAGCGGCCGGGAGGCCCCGACCGGCGCTGGCAAATCCTCTCGCTCGCGGCATTCCTTGCATCCCTGCTGTCCAAGGCGGCGTCCATGCCGCTGCCGGTGGTCCTGGTCCTGCTGGATCTCTATCCGCTCGGCCGCCTGAAGGCGCGCGGCTGGAGAGCGGTATTACTCGAGAAATTGTCCCACTTCGCGCTGGCCGCAGGAGCCGCGGGGCTTGCGCTCGCCGCGCTCAGGATTAGCGGCGTGTCCGTGACCAGCTACCAGAGCTACAGAGCCGGGGCGCGGGCGGCGATGATCGCCTACAGCCTGGCCTTCTACCCCTGGAAATTTCTCTGGCCCTCCGGGCTCTCGCCACTTTACGAGTTGCCAGCCCACGTCGACCCGCTGGCGCTGCAGTTCCTGCTCCCGATGATCGCCTTCTTCGTGGTGACCGCCGCGCTGATCGCGTTCAGGCGTCGGTGGCCCGGCGCCCTCGCCGCGTGGGCGTTCTCGGCCATCATGGTGCTGCCGGTGAGCGGCGTGGTCCATGCGGGGTACCAGCTCGCCCACGACCGCTACAGCTATCTCTCGGGGCTCGGATTCGCGGTCCTGGCCGGGGCGGCCCTGGCCTGGGTGCTGGGGGCCGGAGAACGGGGACGGCTGCGCCCGCCCATCGTCGGCCTGCTCATGGCTGCGGCGGCGCTCGTGGTGCTGACGTGGAGCGCCGACTCTTGGCGGCAGTCCCGGGTCTGGCGGGATTCGGAGAACCTCTGGCGTTGGGCCGTCGACCGGGATCCTGCGTGCGCCGTCTGCCACAATAACTTGGGGTCGGCGATCATCGATACTCAACCTCTCACGCCGCCGCGCGTCGCCGAGGCCGAAAGCCACTTTCGAATCGCCATCCGGCTGCACCCGGAGCGGTCGAGCGCCTATCTCAATCTGGCCACCATGCTCGCGCTGCAGAAGCGCTACCCGGAATCCGAAGCGGCATTCAGGGATTTGATGGCGAAGCATCCGGAGGATCCTTCGGGGCCGGGCTTGCTCGGCGAGCTTCTCATGGAGCGGGGCCGCTCCGAAGAAGCCGTCCCCTTGCTTCGCCAGGCGCAGTCGATGGCGCCGCGCGCGCGGGAGCTCCAGGTGGCGCTCGCGCGAGCGCTTCGCGCCCGCGCCGGCGAGCTGGCGGCCAAGGGGCGGCGGCCGGAAGCCGCCGCGCTCGAGAAAGAAGCGGAGGCGCTCGAGGCCGCGGCTCAGCGCTCGACGACCAGCGCCCGGTAGCCACGCGCCGCGAGCCGCTGCGCGGCCCGCTGAGCCATCGCGCGATCCGAATAGGCGCCGACGCGCACACGGTAGAAGGTCTCCCCTCCCACCACGGTCTCCACGATGGTCGCCTCCGAGCCGTCCCGGTTCGCGGCATCCCGGAGCGATTCGGCCCGGGCCCGCGCCGTGAAGGCTCCGAGCTGAATGGAAAAGCCCGTGTCCGCTGTCGCGCGGCCGCCCGGCAGCGCGATCACGCGCACCCGCACCGGGATCACCCCAGGCCCGATGGCTCCGATGAGGCGCGCGGCCCCGTAGGACAGATCCAGGATGCGCCCTTGCACGAAGGGGCCCCGGTCGTTGACGCGCACCTCCACGGCCTCGCCATTATCGAGATTGGTGACCATCAGGCGCGTGCCCAAGGGCAGGGTGCGGTGAGCGGCCGTGAGATCGCGCATGTCGTACACCTCGCCGCTCGCGGTGGGCCGTCCTTGATGCGGGGCGCCGTACCAGGAAGCCAAGCCCGCCTCCTCGGTCCCCAGGCGGGCGGGCACGGGAGGCGTGGTGATGACGGCACGGGTGCAGGCTCCGAGCAGGAACAGGACGACGAGCCAGCGGGCGGCCGGGGCCCCGGGCGGCAAGGGTCGCATCGCCCTCTCATGGTGCCATTGCCGGATCCGCCAGTCCCCTTGTTTTCGCCCCATTTTCCTGATACTCAGGAGCCGAGTCGCCGGCTTCAAGGAGGGCACACCCATGGCAAAGATCACCCAGCTCACAGTGGCCGCTCAATCCAAGCCCGGTGTCCTGGCCAAGGTGGCCCGAACGCTGGCGGACGCCGGAGTCAACATCACCGCGCTCTGCGCTGGTGAGTCGGCAGGACGCGGCAAGATCCGGCTGGTAGTCAGCGATCCCGCGAGGGCCAAGCAGGCGCTGGCCGGCGCCAAGATCCGGTGCGGGGAAGAACCGGCCCTGCTGCTCTCGCTTGAGGATCGGCCGGGCGCCTTGGCTGCCGTCGCCTCTCGGCTGGCGGCGGCCAAGATCAACATCAAGTGCGCGTACGCGACGACGCCGGCCCCGGGCGGCGCGTCGTGCCAGGTCGTGGTGGCCGTGGCCAATGCCGACAAGGCCGAGAAAGCGCTCGGCTAGCGCCCCGGTGCGACTCAAGCGGGACGAGGTGGAGCGGATGATGGAGGGGCGGCCGCCGGGGAGTACCCTGGAGGAGGCCCTCGATGTGTTCGAGGTATTCGCCAGCGGAACACTGGCCGATGAAGTCTACGTCCTCGACGACGTCAGCGGCAAGCGCATCGCAATTGCGCCGGCCGCCCTCAAGGCCAAGTACCGGAAGGAGTGACACACCATGTCCATCGTGACCATCTCGCACGAGATCGGATCGGGCGGCCCGGAGATCGGCCAGCAGGTGGCCGAGCGGCTGGGCTACAAGCACGTCGACCAGGAGCTCATCTCGGAGACGGCCCACCGCTACGGGCTCCTCGAGGAGAAGCTCTCGCACCTTGACGAATCCAAACCCTCGCTGTTCGAGCGGTTCGATGCCGAGACCCGCCGCTACATCACGGCCATCCAGACCTCGCTCTACGAGTTCGCCGAGCAAGACAACGTGGTGCTGATGGGTCGCGGCGGCCAGTGGCTCCTGCGCGGCATTCCCCACGTCTTGCGCGTGCGCGTGATGGCGCCCTTCGAGATGCGCGTCAAGCGGCTCGCCAAGAAACTGGCCGGCTCCATGGGGGAGCAGACCAATATGCGGACCGTGACCGAGATGGCCCGGCGCGACGACAACGAGAAGGCGGGGCGGATGCGGTATCTCTACGAAGTGGATTTGACCGATCCGGCGCTGTACGAGCTGGCGATCAACACGGAGAAGCTCACGGTCGCGGCCGCCGTCGAGGTCATCTCGGGCGTGGCGCGGCGCCCGGAGATGCAGACAACCGAGGCGGGCGCGCAGCTCGTCGCCGACCGCTCGCTGGCCTCACGGGTCCAGGTGGCGCTCGCAACGCATCCCGAGACGCGCAAGTACCGCATCACCGTGGAGGCGAGGACGGGAATCGTGACCCTGGAGGGTACCGCGGCGATGGACGAGGCGCTCGAGGTGGCGCGGGGCGTACCGGGAGTCCGCGACGTCAAGGCGCAGCAGGTGGACGTCCCGCCGATTCCGCCGTTTGTCGCGTAGGAGCCTATTGCCGGGGAGGGGGCGTCGTCCCGCGACGGGCGCCCTCGTCGGGCAGCTCGGCGATCGTGACCGTGACGCCGACCTTCTGCTTCTTCCTGAGCAGCTCGAGGGACACGCTCGTGCCGACCTTGGTCTCGGCCACCAGGCGCTGCATATGCCGGTAGTCTTCGACGGCGACCTTGTCGTAGGTCAGGATCACGTCGCCCGACTGAAGACCGGCCTTGGCGGCCGGGCTCCCGGCCATGGTGGAACTGACCACGGCTCCGCCCGTGCCCGGCGCGCCGAGCGTCTGCGCCAGCTCGGGCGAGAGAGGCTCGAGCCCCACGCCGAACCATCCGCGCACCACTTTGCCCTTGTCCACGAGCTGGTCGACCACCCGCTTGACCATATTGATCGGGATCGCGAAACCTATGCCTTGCCCGGCGGCGACGATGGCCGTGTTGATGCCGACGACCTCGCCCTTGAGGTTGAGCAGCGGCCCTCCGGAGTTGCCGGGATTGATCGAGGCGTCCGTCTGGATAAAGTTCTCGTAGGTCGCGACACCCACGTCCGAGCGGCCCGTAGCGCTGATCACGCCGACGGTCACCGTCTGGTCGAGGCCGAAGGGATTGCCGATGGCGATGGCCCACTCGCCTACCCGCAGCGCGTCCGAATCTCCCAGCGCCGCAATCGTCAACTGGTGGTCCGGCTGGAATCTGACCACCGCCAGGTCGGTCTTCGGATCGGTTCCGAGGATCTGGCCGCGATACTCGCGCTTGTCGGAGAGCCGGATGAGGATCTCAT
>JBKPCB010000014.1:0-90250 GCA_046727155.1 Candidatus Methylomirabilota bacterium
GCCTTGCACTGAGCTACACCACACCGCGCGAGCCGGGCGGGTCCTGTCGCCTCGGCTGCCCTGCGCCACCCGCCCGCTTCCGTAGTTCAGCAAGAACCATCAGTGCGCTGCCGTCATGCCCCAGCGAAGCACCGTCTTCCGCTCGAGCCATTTGAAGAAGAGGTTCTCCACCAGCAGGCCGATCAGGATCACCGTGAGAAGGCCGGCGAACACCAGGTCGGTGTTCATCTCGAACCGGTTCTGGTAGATGAACCAGCCGAGCCCACCCTGGCTGCCCGCCACCCCGAAGACCATCTCGGCGGCGATGATCGTCCTCCACGCGAAGGCCCAGCCGATCTTGATCCCCGAGAGGATATACGGGAAGGCGGCGGGCAGCAGGATGCCGGCCACCAGGCGCCAGCCGCTGAGCCCGAAGTTCTGGCCGACGCGGCGAAGGGTTTGCGGCACGGTCACGAAGCCCGTGTAGGTATTGAGCGACATGGGCCAGAGCACCGAGTGGATGATGACGAAGATGAGGGATTTTACGCCCAGGCCGAACCAGAGCAGCGCCAGCGGCATCAGCGCGATGGCCGGGAGCGGATTGAACATCGCCGTGACGGTTTCGAGAAATTCGGCGCCGATCCGCGTGGTGACGGCCACTGTCGTCAGCGCCAGCGCCAGCGCGCCGCCGATCGCCATGCCCGTGAGCAGCACCTTGAGCGACTGCGCCGCGTAGCCCGGCACCTCGCCGTTGGCGATCGACCGCCCGAAGGCCGCGAGGACGCTCGAGGCCGTGGGGAAGAGCAGCGGGCTCGCCGCCCAGCGCGTCACGGCCTCCCAGACGACGAGCAGGACGAGCACGATCACGGCCTTGCGGACCGCCGGGCGCCGCCAGAGGCTGGTCATTCGCCGAGCGTCTCCTGGATCTCCCGCTGCATCGCGAGCGCCGCGTCCGTGTCGCGCTGGCCGGCGGCGGGATTGTCCACCAGCCGGCGCACGCGGCCCGGGCCCCGTGACAGGATGAGGATGCGGTCGCCGAGGATGACGGCCTCCTGTATCGAGTGCGTGACGAAGAGAATGGTCTTGCGCGTCGCCTCCCAAATGGTCAGCAGCTCCTCCTGCATCTTCCGGCGTGTCAGCGCGTCCAGGCTCGCGAAGGGCTCGTCCATCAGCAGCATCGCCGGATCCAGGGCGAGCGACCGCGCGATGGCGGCGCGCTGCTTCATGCCCCCGGAGAGCTGGTGTGGATACGAATCGGCGAAGCGGTCGAGCCCCACCATGCCCAGGAAGCGCTCCGCCTCGCGGCGCGCCGTCGCTCCGTCCATCCGCCTGGCGACGCGCAGCGGGTAGACGACATTGCCCAGCACGGTCTTCCACGGCAGGAGCTGATCGAACTCCTGGAACACGACAACCCGGTCGGGACCGGGACGCGAGACGCTCCGCCCGTCCAGCTCCACCGTGCCCCGCGCCGGCGGCATGAAGCCCGCGACAGACTTGAGCAAGGTGGACTTGCCGCAGCCCGACGGGCCCAGGAGGATGAACTTCTCCCCTCGCCCGACTGAGAAGGTCACGTCCTCCACCGCCGTGAAGAGCCCGTTCTCCGTCGGATAGGAGATCGTGACCTCCCGCACTCGAAGCAATTCGGCCACGACGCGATCAATTCCCCGGCAGGCCGTGGAGCGCTTCGAAAGCGTAGTCGCGCCAGGAGGGCGGGACGGCCTTGATCATGCCGATCTTGTTCATGAATGCGGCGAACTTGATGAGCCCCGAGGGGACGATGGTGTACCGAAGGCCCGGCTGCTTCATGATCTCGAGGATCTGCTCGGGAGTCGACTTGGCCTTCTCGCTCACCACGTAGATGCGCGCGGCTTCGGCGGGCTTGGCATTGATGAAGTCCGTGGCTTCCCTGAGCGCGTCGTCGAAGGCGCGCGCCAGTCCCGGATTGGCTTTCACCCATTTCTCGCTGGCCCACGTGAGGTTGAACGTGTGCGCACCGCCGAGGACCTGATAGCTGTCGAAGACCTTGTGGATGCCCGGATCCCGCAGCTGCTCGTACTGGAAGGGCGGAGAGCTCAGATGGCACGTGATCTCCCGCTTGGACAGGATCGCCGCGGTGGCGTCCGGGTGCGACATGGCCACGATCTGCTGGTTGAGCTTCTTGGGGTCGCCCAGCTCTTTCTCGGCCTCCATCTGGAGCACCACATGCTGGATCGAGCCGATGGCGGGCATGGCGATGCGATCGCCGGGCTTGAGGTCCCTGAGGCTCTTGATGTCGGCGCGGGCGCAGTTGAGGAAAAGCGGCATCTCGTTGAGCGCGCCCAGCGTCTTCCAGTCGAGCCCCTTGTCGATGGCCTGGACGAAGGGCCCCGTGCCGCCGGAGCCGATGTCGAGCTGGCCCGCGACCATGGAATCGCGGATGACGGGGCCCGAGGTGAGCTGCCGCCACTCGATCTCCACGCCGGGCAGCCGCTTCTCGAGAAGTTTCTGCTCCCTCATGACGATCAGCTGAAGGTAGCCGAGGCCGGGCTGCTTCACGATGCGGAGCTGCTTGGCCTCCTCCGCCCGCACGGAGCAGGGCCCCGCAACCAGCATCAGCACGGCACTCAGTCCGGTAATGAGCCGCATCAAGCGCTTCGCCATATCAGCCTCCCGAGCATTCCTCAGTCCCCGACCTCGACGGCCGTGCCGGGTCGCGCCGCGTCGGGAGTGAGTCGCGTGAGCCGCACCGGCTCGGTCCAGACCTTGGGCAGAGTTTCATCGGCGAAGCCCACGTAGACGTTGACGAGATCGCCCGCGGGCTCAGGAAAATCCTTCCGGAAGTGCGAGCCCCGGCTCTCCGTCCGTTCGAGCGCGCTGCGGCAGATGAGCCAGGCTGCCGTCGCCTGGCTTTGAAGATTGAGCCAATCCTGCCAGGCGAGATTGAACGCGCTGCCGCCCGGCACGGCCGCGCCCTCGGCGCGCCGGCCGATCTCCTCGATCTCGCCGAGGGCCTGCTTGAGGTTCTCGCCGGCGCGGATCAGCCCCACATGGTCCCACATGACGGCGCGCAGTCTCGTCAGCAGCGCGTAGATATTGTCGCCGTCCGCGCGGCCCAGAGGCCCTGCGACGCGGGCCGCCGCGGCCTCGGTCGCGGTCCGCGACAGCCGCGGCTGCGGGCGCGCCACCACCCACTCCGCCATGGTATCGCCGGCGATCCCGCCGAATACGGTCGAATCCGCCACGCCATTGCCGCCGAGGCGATTGGCGCCGTGCACACCGCCGGCGTCTTCGCCCGCGGCGAAGAGGCCTTCCACGTCGGTGGCGCATGTGGGGGAGATGACGACCCCACCCATCATGAAGTGGGCCGTGGGACCCACCTCGACCGGATCGTGCGGGAGATCGTAGCCAAAATCCCGGCAGCGCTTGACCATGCCGCGGAAATTGGCCTCGACCGTTTTGGCCCCCAGGTGGGAGACGTCGATCCACACCCCGCCGTGGGGCGTTCCCCGCCCCTCCAGCACCTCGGTGAAGGACGCGCGCGCCACCAAATCGCGAGTCGAGCGCTCCATCCGCGCTGGATCGTAACGCTCCATGTAGCGTTCGCCGCGCCCGTTGAAGAGCCTGCCCCCTGCGCCGCGCAGCCCTTCCTCGAGCAGCGCGCCCGTCATGAGCGAGTTGGGCACGATGAGCCCGGTGGGATGGAACTGCACCATCTCCATGTCCCTGAGCCGGGCGCCGGCGCGCAGCGCCAGCGCGATGCCGTCGGCCGACTTGTCGGCCGAGCAGGCGATGACCCGGTACATAGTGGGCCCGCCGCCCATGGCGAGCAGCGTCGCACGGCTTCGCACGGCGATGAAGTCGCCGCGCCGAATGTCGAGCAGCAGCGCGCCGCCCACCCGTCCCTCATCGTCCCTGAGCAGCTCGACCGCCCGGTGCTCTTCCAGCGCGCGGATACCCGGCCGCCGCCACGCCTGCTCGGTGAGCCGGTTCATGATCTCGATGCCGGTGAGGTCGCCCTTGTGGATGGTGCGGTCGTGGGATTGGCCGGCGAAGGGCTTCTGGTGGATGCGCCCGTTCGGCTGCCGGTCGAAGAAGCAGCCGTAGCGCGCCTCGAGCTCGAGCACGCGCTTCGGGGCCTCGGTGACCAGCGCCCAGACCAGCTCCTGATCGTTGATCCAGCCGCCGCCCTGGAGCGTGTCGAGGAAGTGCGCGTCGAGGGAATCGGGCTCGGTGAGCACGGCATTGTAGCCGCCCTGCACCATGCGCGTGCAACCGGCGCGGCCGAGCAGGCCCTTCACGACAACGGTGACGGAGAGCGTGGGTGACCGGTCCGAGGCGTGAAGAGCCGCGCAGAGCCCAGCGCCTCCAGCGCCCAGCACCAGGATGTCGGTGTCGAAACTGTCGATTGCGAAGTCGGTTTTCATCGGCGGACGCGCGGCGGAAGGCCGCGCCGCGCCCCGACTATAGCCGCTGCCCGGCGCCGGCGCAATCGAGCCGGGCGACGTCCGGCTAGCGGAGCGCTTCGCTCACGCGAGGCGATACCGACGGCCTGCCCGCGCGCGAGCGGATCCAGGCGTAGAGATAGGTTCCCGCCAGGATCCCCGCCACCGTGAAGAGCGCGACCACTTTACCCTCGCCGACCTGGACCAGCGAGGTGCCGGGGCAGGCGCCCGTGAGCGCCCACCCGGCGCCGAGCACGAGCCCGCCCCACGCAGCGCCCGCGTGCCACGGCTTGGGACGCATCTCGATGGGCCGACCCGCCACGGTCCGCTGGCCTGCGCGTCGGAGCAGCCAGAACCCGATCGCCGCCGTCACGATCGCCGAGCCGATCACGCCGAAGACGTGAAACTCCGCCAGACGGAACATGCTGGCCATCGTGTCGTAGTCGGTGAGCCGGCCCCGCGAGAGGACGAATCCGAACAAGACACCGAACAGCATGAAGGCAGGAGCCCGCATGGCCTATCTCCCGAAGAGGGCGTACAGCAGGTTGAACACGCCGATGCCGCCGACCATGAAGCCCATCGTGGCGATCAGGCTCGAGCGGGCGCCCTGGGCGATGCCGACGATGCTGTGCCCGCTCGGGCAGCCGCCCGCCCACCGGGCGCCGGCGCCCACGAGCAGCCCGCCCACCAGGAGCAGCGCCGCCTTGGCGGCCAGCGATCCGCCGGTCAGGATGTCGAGCTGGCCGTATGCCAGGGTCGGGGCGAGACCGCCGGCAAGCACGGCGGCCACGATCCCACCGACGGGAAGCCCCGCGATGAACCAGATCCGCCAGCCCTCGTGGTATTCCTTCGCGCCGAAGAATGGCAGATGCGACCCGGCCGCCGCGCACACCGACCCGTAGCCCGTGGAGACGCCGAGAGCGCGGCCGCCGATCCACGCGAAGAGAATGACGATGAGGCCGATCGCGGGGCCCGCGGCCCACCAGGGCCAGGGCGAAACGAAGAGAGCGTGATACATGGGTGGTCCTCCTCCTTCAGCGGGCGATCAGCGCCCGGGCTGTGCCATCAGCGCGTCGAGCAACGCCCGGCCGGCCGGCGTTTCCCAGGGCCGCATGCCGACGGCGCGGCCCACCATTCGCCCGTCTCGCCCGATCAGCACGATGGTCGGCGTCGCCCGCACGCGATACCGGCTGATGACATCGCCCTCGGTGTCCAGGACCACGGGAACGGTGATGCCGCGCTCCTTGATCCAGGCGGCGACCTTGTTGCGCGATTCCTGGATGTTCACGGCCAGCACGGTGAAGCCCTGATCCTTGCGCTCGCGGTACGCCTGCTCGATGGCGGTGGGCAGCTCCTTGGCGCAGTACGGGCACCACGTCGCCCAGAAATAGAGCAGCACGACCTTGCCCTTCTGCTCGGACAGTGTCACGGGCCGGCCGTCCAGGTTCGCCAGCTCGAACGGCTGGGAGCGCTCCCCGTCGAGCGGGACGATCTGCATGTCGAAGAGCAACTCTTCGACATCGGCGGCGCTCGCTGCGCCAGTCGAGAGCAGGAGCGCCCCCACGACGGCCATCGCGATCTTACGGACGAATGTACGCGTAGCCTTGCTCCTCGAGCTCCATGATGCGCACCACGCCGCCCTGAGGCAAGTGCTGGGCGCCGGCCGGCAGCTGATCAAGCGTGATCTGGAACGCTTTCATGGTATTGCCGCAGGCCTCGAATCCCACGCCCTGCGCCTGGAGCCGTTCCAGCGCCTTCTTGAGCTCCGGGTCCATGGTCTTGGTCACGAAGTTCTTGAGGGCCGGGCCGTGGACGACCAGCTCGAGGGCCTCGATGTTCTGCCAGCCCCCCACGCCCTCGATATTGTTCTGGATATTGCCGAGCACGAACCGGGCCTTGTCCACCCCAGCCTCGCTGAGATGGTATACGGCCTTGTGCTTGTTGGACTGCTCCTTGAGATGCGACGCCTGGGCGGCAGACCCCGCCAACAGGACGAGGCCCGATATGATGATGGCCGCCATTCCCGTGATGCCGCGTCTGCGCATGCTCCGCCTCCTGTGGATGCCCTGTCTAGACGACTTTGACCCGCGGCCGCGGGTCGAGCTTCACCCGCTTGAGCTCGCGGAGGTGTTGAGCGACCACGTCCCATGCCGGGGGCCCCGAGACCTCCGGCCCGACGGCCGCCCAGCCTACCGTCTTGTAGCGCCGTTCCGTCTCGAGAGACCGGCCGTTCACCCGGATCTCGCTGATCCGTCGCCCGATGGATTGTCGGGGATCGATCGTATAGCTGAGCCCGCCCACGCGCAGCATGTCGCCGCCCTGCCGGTAATACGGGTCGTGATGGAAGAGGTTGTCGGCCACGTCCTCCATGATCCGGTGGATCTCGGCGCCGCCGATCTCGCGCGCGAACACGTTGGGATACGTGAGCGCCGTATGGCCGTACACGTCCTCCATGGTGATCTCCTGGCCCGGGATAATTGTCAGGCCCCAGCGGAAGCCCGGCGAGAAGGCGACCTCGCCGTCGAATCGCTTGAGCAGGGCGTCGAGAATGATCTCGTCGAAGCTGCCGTTGAAATTGCCGCGGCGGTAGAGCAGGCTCTCAGACACCGCGATCCGCTCGGCGAGCCGGGTCTCGTACGGCGCCCGGATCTCCCGAATGAGCTTCGCCATCTCGTCGTCGGCCGGGATGTGGCTCGAGAGAACCGGCAGCAGCTTGTAGCGGTAACCCTGAACCCGCCCCCCACGCACGTCGAGATCCAGGCGGCTCAGGAACTTGCCGTGGGCCCCGGAGTTGACCACGACGGTCCCGCCCACCACGACAGGCTGCGGAAGGCCGTCGTGAGTGTGGCCGCCGAGGATGACGTCGATGCCCCGCACCCGGCCAGCCATCTTGATGTCGGTGGCCAGGCCGTTGTGGCTCAGCACCACCACGAGGTCCGCCTTCTTGTCTCGCCGGAGCTCGTCGACCAGCCGCTGGCACTGCGATTCCTGGATGCCGAAGGTCAGCCCGGGCACGAAGCGCTGGGGATGAGACACGGCCACATAGGGAAAGCCCTGGCCGATCACCGCCACCTTGACGCCGCCCGCTTCCCGGACGGTATACGGGTTGAAGACCGGCTCGTCCCAGTTCAGCTCCCGGCAGTTGTGGCAGACGAAGTCGCCTTGAAAGAGGCCGCGGCGGCTGCGGTCGCCGAAGAGCTCCCGCATGCGGTCCATGCCATACGTGAACTCCCAGTGTGGCGTGAAGACTTCGACGCCGAGCTGGTTCATGGCCCTGACCATGTCCTCCCCGCGGGTCCAGAGGGCCGTGGCCGATCCGTGAAGCGTGTCGCCGCCGTCGAGCAGGATCGTCTGCCCCGGCCGCTCGGCGCGTGCGCGCTTGACCAGCGTGGCGAGATGAGCGTAGCCGCCCATGCGGCCGTAGCGCGCCGCCAGCGCGGGGAAGTCCAGATAGGTAAGCGCGTAGGCCTCGGCGCTGCCGCGCCGGATGCCGTAATGCCGGAGGAAGGCCTCCCCCGTGAGATACCCCGGCCTGCCCGCCTCGTCCCCGACGCCGATCAGGGTGTCGGGCTCCCGGTAAAAGACCGGCAGCAGGGTGCCGTGTGGATCGGTCAGATGAAGCAGCGTGACATTGCCCAGCGACTGGAACTCGAGGAGCCGCTCGGGCTCGAGCGCCGCCGCCATCGCCCGCGGGCTGCCGGCGCCCAGCGCTCCGGCGACGGCGAACACGGTGAGGAAATCGCGGCGGGTGACGTCCATGGTTTGACCGCGCTAACGAGTCTCGCCTATGCCGGGCGTGGCGCGAGGCGGGCGGGTCCTGTCGCCGCGACCGCCTCGCGCGGTGGGCTCCGTCACCCGCTCGCCCCAAGCGCAGCTCTGCGACCTGCGAGGGGACTCGGGGGGCCCACTCTGCCCACCGCGCGGGGCGTTCCGCGGCGCCACCCGCCCGAGCGCTCCGTCACCGTATCGGACGAGGCTCATCAGTGGCGGATCCCGGGAACGCTCATCGGCTTGCCGATGTCGAAAGATACGAGATAGAGCTCCAGCTCGGCGTACTCGACGGCGTCGGCGGGGAGCATGTTCATCCCGAGCGGCGTCATGCACCACTGAAAGCGCTTCCGCATGTCCCACACGTCGCCCTGGCTGGTGCGCCAGGTCGGAAAATGGCGCGTCAATCCCGCCTCCACGTTGGCGAGCAGCCGGCCGCCGAGGAACCGGTCGGCGCCGCGCCCCTCGATGTGGCAATCGGCGCAGGCGTGATTGCGCTGTCCCACGCGCCGGTTGAAGGACTGCCGTCCCCGCTCCAGCGCCGCCTTGTTCTCCGGACGGCCGAGGTCCAGCGCCACCGGCATGCCGTTGGACGCCATCTTGATCAGCAGGGTCAGGTCGAGGTTGCGAGCGCTCTCGGAAGGGAACGGCACGCCGGTCGTGGCCGGACCGTGGACGGTGAGAAGATCCTCGATGCTCATCGCCCGCCCGTAGGCGGCGATGAACTGCGGATAGCGCGTCGCCACACCCTTCATCGCGACCGCGGCCCCGCCCGCGTGACAGTCGGCGCAGGACTTGCCCGAGGCCCCGCGCTCGGACCAGAGCGCTTCCGCTCCCTCGGCCCGGAGCACGGCCGGATTATTGGTGGGGTCGAGATTGTCGCCGAAGCCCACGGGCTTGTGCCGCGTATTGGGGTCCCGGTCCGGATTCGTCTCAGCCGGTGCCGGGGTCTTCTGCGTCCTCAGAAAGGCGACGAGATGAGCGATCTCGTCGACGGTGAAGATCCCGGCAGCCCCCCAGGGCGGCATGGAGCTCTCAGGGAAGAGCGGGCGCGGATCGTAGATGCGATCGAAGGTGAGCCGATCGGGCAGCCCGCGATCGCCGTAGGTAGACAGATCGGGTCCCACATTGCCAGCGGGCCAAACGTCCTCGCCCTGGACGAGGTGGCAGCCGGTGCACGGTCCCTTGGCGCGATCGAGGAAGAGCCGGCGCCCGATCTTCGGATCGCCGGCGACGGCCGGCATGGGCGCCTTGCCGACGGGCACCTCGGGCCGCGCGTCGTCATAGGCGTAGGTGCGGAAGCGGCCGAAGTCCTCGCTGGTCCAGCCGGGATAGCGGACCGCCCGCCGCGCGCCGTCGGGGAGCGCCGTCACGTCCCCGCGCGCCTCCGGAGCCGCGCGCGTCAGCCAGGGCGCCGAGGGCAATCCAATCGTGGGACGCGTGTCACTACGGGCGCAGCCCGCCAGCAGGGCGGCCAGGGCGATGCCGGCGCCGAACCCGGGAGCCCAGCGGCCCCGAGCCATTCCGCGGCTCAGGAGAGCTTGACGTCGGCGGTGCCTTCGTACTTCCCGCCGTGAGTGTCGAGGAAGGTGATCTTGAGCTGTCCCGGCTCGGTGGCGCGAAACGCGAACGAGAAGAACGGGTTCTCGCTCACCGACTGCGTGATCTCGAACTGGCCGATCTCCCGGCCGGCATAGCCCACGATCACGCGGTTGATGAAGAGATAGTTCTTGTCCACCGGCTTGCCGGCTTTGCGCTCGACGATCTCCATGGGGTGCAGCACGAGCACGCGGGCGCGGACCACGTCGCCCTGCTTGATGCTCGACGGGATGCGGATCTTGACCTTGCCGATGTCGGTCATGGGGTTAGCCGCCGCAGCCGCCGATGGTGACCTTGACGTCGCGCTTGGCCTGGAGCAGAGTGCCGTCGCTGAGCTCGGCGACGGCGCGCACATCCGTGCTCTCACCGAGTCTCAGGTTGGCGGCGACGAAGGCCTGCCCCATGGCCGGCGTCAGATTGAAGCGCGCGTTCATCGGCCGCCGATTCTTGTCGGAGATGATGTAGATGGTCTTGACGTAATTCTGGGGGGTCATGGGCGAGGCGACCTCGACGGAGATCGGGACCACGGCCCCGTTCTCGGCGATGATCGGCAGCTCGAGCTTGATGGCCGAGGAGCCGTCCTTCAGCGGCCGGCCCGCGAAGAGGCGCTTCAGCGTGGCCTCCACGGGCTCTTCGGGCACCAGGCTGGCCAGGTTGCCCTGGGCGCGCGCCGGCGCGGGCCGCCCCAGGAAGGGCAGCGCCGCCGCCGACAGGCCTACCGCTCCCAGCACGCGCAGCACCGCGCGTCGGGTGATCGTCATCTCTTCCATCCGTCCATTCATCCTCGGGTCCTCCCCCCTGCCCCGTCCGGCTTCACCGTAACCCATGATACGAGGCCGCCGGGCCACTTTCCTGCTTTCCTTCCCACGTCCCTACGGCATTCATCCGGTCTCCTCCGGCCCGCGCGCAGCGTCCAGACGGGCCGAGAGGGTGAGCATCTCGGTCAGCGTTCGCTCGACCTGGCCACGCGGAAGCATGGTTCGCTCGACGATCCACCGGGCGGCGGCATCCAAGTCGACGCTGCTGTCCCCGGAATTCGCGCGCGTTTCGAGGTATTCCGTCAGCGCCGAAAGCGTCCTGTTCACATCGGCCGCGGGGATCCGGAGCTCTCCCGCCAGGTACCGCGTCATCGCCTCCTGGTCCACGACACCCTCAGCCCGAGGCCTCCGCACGGGCGGTCGACGGGGCGCCCCGCGGGTAGTCGGCCTTCCACGGGATGACCTGGCGCACCCCGCCCCGGGGACTGGGGTGGTCGCCAGCGTACCTGGGGATCAGGTGAATATGAACGTGGAGGATGCTCTGACCGGCCGCCGGGCCGACGTTGATCCCGACATTGTAGCCATCCGGCTTGAGCTGGCCGGTTAGCGCCTCGCGCTCCGCGACCAAGAGCGCCATGCACGCGGCCATCTCGTCCGACGTGAGCTCGAAGAAGTCGGAGCAGTGGCGGAAGGGGATCACCAGCGTGTGCCCCGGGCTCACCGGGAAGCTGTCGCGGGTCGCATAGGCAAGCCCGTTCTGGCGGATGGCCTCCCGGGGAGTGCAAAACAGACAGGGATTATTGGGGTCCCTCACGTTAGCCTGGCCGGGGACGCCTCACGGCGCATGCTGGCGCTGTGGAGCATGGCCAGCGTCCGATAGACCATGTGGGCGAACTTCGAATACGGGAGGTACACGAGCAGGAAGAAGACGAACAGGAGGTGGACAAAGTACATCGGATAGGCCAGCGGGCGCACGTCGGCGAGCCGCAGCCCCTGGGAGGCGAAGCCCGTCAGCGTCGTCAGCGAGAGAATCGCGAGGAGCAGCCAATCCGAGTACGTGCTCTTCCCCGCGGCCCGCTGATCGGCGATCCGCCGCCAGAGGAAGACCGAGAGCGCGACGATGACGGCCGCCCCGCTGAGATTGCCCAGAATCTTCACCGGATGCCAGAAGGGCCACGGGGTCAGGTAGCCGAAGGCATAGATCCCGATCCCAACCGACGCCGTCGTCACCACCAGTCCGAGGAACCCCCAGAAGATTGCGAGATGCGCGCGATGCACGTGCTCCTTGCGCGTTCTCCGGGTTCCCGGTGGGTCCTCGTTGCACTGGCCGAACTTGCTATGGCTGAGGATGTCGAGCAGCGTTGCCGCGAGGCGCCGGCGCAGGTCGTGGCCGTTTCCAGAGGCTGCGGACGCCGCCCGCATGGCCTTCCAGTACCGGACGCCGCCGGCCGCGGCGCCCAGCATCGAGAGACCGATGGCCGCGAGGAAGACCGCTTCGATATACGCGATGGGAATGAACTGCGAGAACACGATGCGCCCTTGCGGGAGCGCCGTGAGGTGGCCCAGCCAGCCGAGGACGGCCAGGAAGATCACGGCCGGGATGGCGAAGAGCAGCGGGAGATAGCGCGGCGCGCTGAGCGCTCGTCCCATGAAGGCCGGCACCGCGTAGTGCGTGATGCTGTAGTCGCGCAGCGCCGCCATCACGTTCGCGGGCTTGGCATCGCGCGGGCAGTACGTATTGCACGTGCCACACTGGTGGCACATCCAGATCGAGGCGTTGGCGAGTGCCCGCTCCTTCAGCCCCCACTGCACCCAGACCATCTCCTTGCGCGGGAAGGGGTTGTCGGCGGTGGAGATCGGGCAGACAGCCGTGCACGTCCCGCACTGGTAGCAGACCGAGAGGTCATGGGCGTCGAGGCCGATGATCTGCCGCTTCCAATCGAAGTCGGGCTGGACGAGGATCGCCACGCTAGAAACCCTTCATCGGGTTTGGCCCGATGGCCTTGATGACCCGGACGAACTCTTCCAGCATGGCCGGGATCCGGTCCGACTCCGAGATGGCCAGCTCCATCACCTGCACGCGCTCCGGCTCCAGCGCGAGCCGGCCCAGGGTCTCCTGGACGTTTCCCATCCGGGTCCCGAGCAGCTCGCTGCCACGGATGAAGTGGCACTGGTAATCCTCGCCGGGCTTGCAGCCGAGCAGCGCCACGCCATCGAAGCCGCGCGAGACCGCATCGGCGATCAGGATGCTGTTGACCGAGCCCAGGCAGCGAACCGGGATGACGCGCACCGAGGCGGGATACTGCAGTCGGCTGATCCCCGCCATGTCCAGCGCCGGGTAGGCATCGTTCTCGCAGGCGAGCGCAAGAATCCGCGGCTTCTCCTCGTCGCCTTCCGGGATTTCGACGGCCTTGATCATGGACGACAGCATGTCAACCGAGTAGTCGTTGAACGAGATGATCTGCACGGGGCACGCGCCCATGCAGATCCCGCACCGGCGACAGCGGTTCGGACTCAGCACCGGGTTCTTCTTCTCGTTGAGCTCGAGGGCGCCGAACGGGCACTCCTGGGTGCAGCGCCCGCAGGAGGTGCATTTGTGCATGTAGAACTGCGGATACGACAAATCTCCGACCCTCGGGTGGACGGCCTGCCCGGCCGAGGACTTCTCGATCGACTGGATCGCCTTCAACGCCGCCGCCCGGCCGTCCTGGGCGCTGGCGGCCAAATCCATCGCCGAGCGAACCCCGCCGGCCGAGTAGATGCCGGTGCGGCGTGTCTCGTACGGGAAGCAGATAAAGTGCGAATCGGCGTAGCCGAACTTCGTGGTTGGCACGCTCCGGCCCTGGAGATAGGCGAGCCCGAGGGCGTCTTCCGGACCGAGCGTCGAAGGCTCCATCCCGGTCGAGAGGACGAGCAGGTCCACCTCGACCCGGATGTCCCCTCCCAGGAGCGTGTCGCTCACGTCGAGGAACACGCGCCCACCCTGGTCTTCGCCAACCGAGGTGACCTGACCGCGGGAGAACAGGATGCCCGGGTCCCCCTGGACGCTGCGATAGAAGTACTCGTATTGCCCCGGGGTCTGCATGTCGCCGTAGAAGACGAACGCCGTGGCGTCCGGCTGCTGGCGCACATAACACGCCTGCTTGAGCGCGACCAGGCTCGAGACGGTCCCGCCGTAAGGCAAATGCGCGTCGTCGCCGCGCCCGTCACAGAGCACGAAGGCGACCCGCCGGGCCGGGCGGCCGTCGGACGGCTGACGGATTCCGCCGGCCACGGCCATCGCTTCCAAATCCATGCTGGTCACGACATTCCGGTACTTGCCGAGGCCGTACCGCTCGTACTTCTCCGTCGCCGCGGGCCGCCAGCCCGTCGCGAGGACGATCGCGCCGACCGTTACCTCGTGCGAGCCCTTGGCCGTGGCGATGCGCACCGTGAAGCGACCGGGCTGGCCCGAGATCTCTTGCACCTGGGCGCCTGTGAGCACCATGACCCCCGGCAGCGCCTCGAGCTCCCGGATCCTGATCGCGATATCCGTCTCCTCAAGGTCCTGGTACGGCGGGCGTTTGGGGAACTGCCTGTAAAGCTTCGCGGCGTAGCCGCCGAGCCGCGCCTCTTTCTCGACGAGTACGACCCCGAAACCGCTCCGCGCCGCGCTCAGGGCTGCAGCCACCCCCGCGACGCCGCCGCCCACCACGAGCACCGTGCGCTCGTTGGCTTCGGTGTACGGCGTGGGCGGGCTCGCTTTCTGGGCCCGGACAATCCCCATGCGGAGATAGTCTTCTGCCAGGCTCTGGGTTTCCTCCAGGTTCGGCGGTTGGCTCCATGCCACCTGCTCGCGGATGTTCACGCGCTCGACAAAGGCGGCTGGAAAGCGGAACACGTCGGTGTTCACGCGGGGCGAGCAGGCGGCGATCACCACCCCGTCCACGCCCTCCTGTTCGACATCGGCCCGGATGAGCCGGGCGTCCTCGAGGCAAAAGGCGGGCGAAGTCCGGACAGGACCGCCGGCGGCGGCCGCGAGGCCGAGCAGCTTCCCGGTGTCCAGCGCGCCGCCGATGCCGCATCCGGAGCAGACGTAGACGCCGGTTTTCTTCGCCACGGGCTATCTCCGCCCCGCGGTCTGGATCGTCCCGATCGCGAGGGCCGCCGCCGCCGTCGCGTCCTGGACCGACGTGGCCACGTCGAAGGGCCCCTTGGCGCATCCCGCCGCAAAAATCCCCTCCGCCGTCCCCGCCTCGATCACGAAGCCGTCCCCGTCGAATGCAACCGGGCCGGCCATCCGCTCCTCAGCCAGACTCGACATCATTCCGGTCGCCAGGACAACCAGATCGACGGCGAGCCGGACCTTCCCGGCCGCGAGGATGTCCTCGGCCTCGACCACCAGCTGCTTCGTCGCCGGATCCTCGCTGATCCTCGCCACTTTCCCCTTGGTGATCGTGATGTGATCGTCGCTCAGCACCTTTTGGGAAAAGAACTCGTAGGTCCCGGGCGTGCGCAGATCGATGTAGAAGATATGGGCCCGCGCTTCGGGGTTCTGGGCCCGGAGGTAGGTCGCCTCCTTCAGAGAGGCGAGGCAGCAGATCCCCGAGCAGTAGCCCAGGTGGTTCGTGTCGCGCGAGCCGGCGCACTGGATGAAGACCGCGCTCTGGACCGCCTGACCATTGGAAGGCCGCAGGATCCTGCCCTGCGTCGGCCCGTTGGGCGCCCCGAGCCGTTCCATCATCACGTTGGTGATGACGTCGGGGAATTTTCCGAACCCGAGGTTGTCGATGCGGCTGGCGTCATACGGCTTCCAGCCGGTGGCGACAATGACGGCGCCGGCCTTGAGCGTGAGCGTCCGCGGCTGCATCGTGAGGTCGATGGCGTCGTACTCGCACACCTCCACGCACTTCGCGCACTCGCTGAGCCGGCACGTGGCGGCGTCGATTGCGTATTTCATCGGGAAGGCCATCTCGTGGGCGAGGTAGATGGCCTTGGTCTTGCCCATCCCCAGGTTGAACGCGTTCGGCCGCTCGACCGGACATACCGCCACGCAGGCATTGCAGGCCGTGCAGCGGTCGTTGACGTACCGCGGATGGAGCCGCACCGTGACGTCGAAGTTCCCCGGCCCGCCAGAGATCCGCTCGACTTCCGCCATGGTGTGGAAGCGGATGTGGGGGTTGTCCTTGATGCGGCGGAAGTTGATCTCGAGCCCGCAGTAGGGCGGGCAGAGCTTGGGGAAGTACCGGTAGAGCTGGGCGACCCGGCCGCCCAGATACGGGTTCTTCTCGACGATTGTGACGTCGTACCCGGCTTCGGCCGCCTCCAGGGCGGCGGTGACGCCGGCGATGCCGCCTCCGATCACGACGAGCGAACGGTGGACACCCAGCGCCGCCGCCGACCGCGCTCCGGGCGCTGCTCCGGAGATCTCCGTCTCTTGGGTCACCGGTCCTCCTCGCCCCGGCGCGGCGTCAAGGGATGAGCGCGATATACGGCTTCTTGCTCAGGGTCCACTCGTTCTTCTCGCCGTCGTAGCGGGAGGTCGTGAAGCATTTCCAGTTGGCCTCGTCCAGCTTCGGGAAGTCGCCGCGGTAGTAGTAGCCGGGCCAGCGCGTCTCCTCGCGGAAAAGGACGTGCCGCGCGTGCGCTTCGGCGCAGTAGTAGCGGTCCCACACCTCCCAGGTGCGGAGCAGGTCGTGCAGGTCGGCCGCGCCCACCTTCGGCAGGTCCTCCCTGAGCATCGCCAGCAGCTCGAGCCCCCGCTTGAGCGTCGGGGCATTGGTGATGTAGCCGGAGCCCTGACCGGCGCAGTACTCGTCCATGATCTTCTGGAGCCGGAGCAGCGCTTGTTTGGGCGAGATGACCTGGGGGTTCACCGCGCCGCGCGTGACCAAAGGCCGGCCCTTCTCGTGCACCTCGAGCGGGGCGAAGAGGTCTCGCTTGATTGTCTCCAGGCGGTCCTGGTCGATCGTGGGAGCTCCGCCATTGTCCTGGATGTAGGCGATGGCGGCCTTCCCGGCCAAGCGTCCCTCCGTGTACGAGCCCGACGAGAATTTGTGGGCCGAGCCTCCGACGCCATCCCCCGCGGCGAATAGGCCCCTCACCGTCGTCATCCGGTTGTAGCCCCAGAAGTATTCCTTGGGCGCGATGTCCTCGGGCCCGCTCACCCAGGCGCCGGTGCCGGAGGCGTGGGAACCCATGAGGTAGGGCTCGGTGAGCACCACCTCGGACGGGGTCTTCGCGGGGTCGGTATTCTCGGAAGCCCAAAGCAGCGCCTGGGACATGGTCATGTCCAGGAAGTCCTCCCACGCGTCGGCCTCGATCTCGCGTATCTTCTTGGGGTCGTTCTGAACGTCGGCGAACATCTTCTGCAGGGCCTCGTCGGTGCGGAGATAGTGGGGCCCGCTCCCGGCCAGATGGTCCCGGATCATCTGATGGTTCCGGAGCGGGGTCGGGATGGGCTTGCCGGCTCCGTAGGGCAGCCATTCCTTGAGCAGGTCTGCCCATTTCTCCTCGACCAGCTCGCCATAGGCGTTCTTGAGCACCGCCTTGAAGAGCAGGAACCACATCCCGACCGGCCCATAGCCGTCCTTGAAGCGCGCCACGACGAGCCGGTGCTCCATCTGGGTCATCTCGGCTCCGGCCATGATCGCGAGCTTGTACGCCGACCCCGTGTTCCAGGGCGCGTACCAGATGCGGCCGAGGCCTTCGCCGACCGAATGCGGCCGGAAGACCTGCGTGGCGCCTCCGGCGGCGGAGATCACGGCCTTGGCCTTGAAGATGTAGACCTTCTGGTCGCGCACGCTGAACCCAACGGCGCCGGCCGCCTTGCCGGGGTCGTTCTTGTCGAGGAGGATATGGGACATGAAGATGCGCTCGTAGATGTTCTTCTCTCCGATCGCCTTTTTTGCCGCTTCGGCCACGATGGGCTTGTAGGACTCCCCGTGGATCATCACCTGCCAGCGCCCCTCACGCTTGTAACGCCCCTCGGGCGTCTTGAAGAAGGGCAGCCCCCACTCCTCGAACATGTGGACCGAGGAGTCCACGTTGCGGGCGATGTCGTAGACCAGATCCTCGCGGGACAGGCCCATCAAGTCCTGGCGGACGTAGCGGACGAAATCCTCGGGCTGGTTCTCGCCCCACTTCATCCCCATGTAGCAGTTGATGGCCGAGAGGCCCATCGCCACCGCGCCGCTTCGCTCGATGGCCGCTTTCTCTACCAGGACGACGCGGAGGCCTTTTGCCTGGGCCCAGTACGCCGCCTCGTAAGCGGCGCCGCACCCCGCCATCCCCCCGCCGCAGATGAGAAGGTCACACTCGACGACTTCGGTTTGCGGTTCGACCATGCTGTGCCTCCGGGGTAAGCGGTGACCCGACGGGGTCGGGGGTTAATTCCTAGCCACGACGGGAAGCTTCTCGACACCCAGATACTTCGCCTGCCCGCTGAGCCCAGGCGCTTTCGCGCCCTCGGGCGTGGGGGCCGGCAGGCCCTGGTACGGTTCGATCGAGCCCCAGGGAGTGGTGCGGATCGCGAACTTGAAGCGCTTCATCTGGCCGTTCCGGAACTTCACGGTCCACATGATCGAGTCCGTGCCCCTGAGCGGCGTCAGGCTGGCCCCGAGCGGCACGACGTCGCCGTAGCCGCGCATGTCAATGGCGCTCTGCGGGCACGTCTTCACGCAGGCGTAGCACTCCCAGCAGAGGTCGGGCTCCTGGTTCCACGCCTTCCCCAGCGCCTTGTCGAGGGTCATGAGATCGTTGGGGCAGATGTACATGCAGGCGGGCCGGTCCAGCGCCTTGCACCCGTCGCACTTATCCGGGTTCACGTAGGTCGGCATCGCTACTGTTCTCCCTTGGCGTGTTTGTGCAGCTTCACTTCCACCTTCTCCTCGAGCGTGGCGTAATGCTCCTTGAGTATAGCCAATACTTCGGGCCGGCTGAAATGGTCGGCAATCTCCCCGCCCTCCGACAGGGTCTTCCGGAGCATGGTTCCGCTGACAGCCACGCGGTCCTCCGTCCCATGCGGGCAGGTCCGCCCAGTGGCCATGCCGTCGCACTTGACGCAGTAGAACGTCACGTCGATCTTCAGCGGCTTGAGCTCGAGGGATCCCGGAGGGATCTCATCGAAGATCTTCTGGGAGTCGAAGGGGCCGTAGTACTCGCCGACTCCCGCGTGATCGCGCCCCACGATCAGATGGCTGCATCCGAAGTTCTGTCTGAACACCGCATGCAGCAAGGCTTCGCGCGGCCCCGCGTACCGCATCTCGAGAGGCACGCCGGCCTGAACGCAGGTGTCCTTGACGAAGTAGCGGGAAACGAGGACATCCACGGCCCTGACGCGGACCTCGGCGGGGATATCACCCGGCTTGAGCTTGCCCAGGATCTGCTGGATGAGCACCCCGTCGCATACCTCGACGGCGATCTTGGCCAGGTACTCGTGGGAACGATGCATCGGATTGCGAAGCTGGAGCGCCGCAACGGTCCGCCATCCCTTCTGCTCGAAGAGCCTCCGGGTCTCACCGGGGCGCATGTAGAGCCCGCGGTACTTGGCCGGATACGGCCCCTCGCTCAATACTTGCACCGGGCCCGCCAGGTTCACGTCGCCCTGCGCCATCACGGTGGTCACGCCCGGATGCGCGGGATCGGTGGTGCGGAAGACTTGCCGGCACTCGTGCGTCTTATCGATCTCGTACTTCTCGCTCACACTGAGGATCGCCATGAGCTCGCCCGTCTCGGCATCCGCCAGCGCGACCGGCTGCCCCTTCTGGATCCGCCCGGCCTCCTCCCGCGTTGTCGAGAGAGTGATCGGGATCGGCCAGAACGTCCCGTCGGCGAGCCGGTACTCGTCGCAGACGCGCCGCCAGTCGGCCTGGCCCATGAAGCCCTCGAGCGGGGTGAAGGCGCCGATGCCCAGCATGATCACATCCGAGGTCTCCCTCGAGGTGATCGGGAGGCGCGGCAGGGTCCGCGCCCTCTGCTGGGCCGCCTCGAGCGCGGCGCCTTCCAGCAGCAGCGGGCTGAGCCGCTTTTGCTTCCCGTGCGGATTCACCAAGCTCATCCTTTTCCCCTTGACGGAGCGATCATTCCCGCCCCCCGTGCTGGGCGGGCCCTGTCGTCGCGCTCCAACGGCACGCGGGCAGATCCGTCAGCGAGCGCCGCCGGCTGCTACTGCGCCGGGAAGAACGTGTAACTGAGCCAGATCAGAACACCCAAGAGGATCACTCCGGTGACGAGGCTCCACCCGATGAGCTTCTTCTCCACCGGCAGCAGGGGCTCCGCTGGCATCGCCTTCATCTCGTCCGCCATCTTCCGTTGTTCGGGCATGGCCATTGCCTCCCTGGCGCGGCGCCGTTAGCCGGTCGCGAGCGGCGGCTTGATTCCGTGGAAGAAGAGCCACGAGACCAGCAGCCCGACCCAGATGATGAAGCCGAACAGACACAGCAGATAAATGCCCGCCAGCTTGCCGAGGCCCTCCTCCCACAGTTTGCGGAAATTCGACATGACGCCGATGGTGAAGAAGGTCATCACGAAGAAGATGCCTCGGAACACGTTGGCTTCGCCCATTGCCGCCTTCGCCTTACCCATCAGGGCGGGTGCGCTCACGCCGATGAAGAGCACGATCAGGAACGTGACCACGTAGCCGATCACGAACTTGGGGAACCGCTCCCAGATCTGGCGCGGGCTGACCCGCTCCCCTGGGCGCCGCTCGATGGCCGACGTCCAGATGACGGCCAGGATGAACGCCCAGACACCGATGAAGACGTCGATGAAGACTTTGACCGTGGTGGTGGTGCCCACCATCCAGCCTTCCTTGTAATTCACCCCTTGCACCGCCAAGGCCTTCGCCCGGATCAGCGAGTCCGTGATCGCGCCGCTCGCCACGGCGGCGCCGTCCGTCTTGACGGCCAATCCCATCCAGCCACCGGCGACCATGGGCTCAGTGTAGAGGAAGGCCTGGGCCAGGAACGGCAGGATCAGCAGCTCGACGCATGAGAAGACCACGACGAGCGACGAGATCATGATCGGCACGATGGGCCGGGCCTTGATCGCGCCCGCGGTGGCAATCGCGGCCGACACCCCGCAGATCGAGATGCCGGAGGCGAGAGGGGCGGCCCACTCCCGGCTGAGCCCGAACCACTTGCGCGCAACAAAGTAGACGACCGCCCAGTAGATCAGGTAGGCCTCGATGATCGCGCAGAGTCCCCGGAACATGACGGAGGTCGCCAGCCCCAGCCGCTCGGCGGCCGTGATCCCGAGGAAGCCCCCGAGAATCACGATGGCCGTCTTGATGTACCACTCGGGCCGCGTCGCTTCCTTGATGGCCGCGGTCACGCCCGGGAAGAGATTGCCGATGGCGAGCCCCACGATCAGGGCCACCAGAAATCCCGCCTCGGCCGTCAGGTTCAGGGACCACGGAATCCCGAACGCCTTGAGCTTGTCCGAGGTCGCGGCGATGTAGGCCCAACTGCCGACGATCCAGCAGACGTAGCTCGCCCAGAAGACGACGGTGAAACCTCCGATGAACTTTCCGATTCTTGCCCGGAGCAAGACCGCCCCCACCGTCATGACGATCAGCAGGAAGACATACGTCGCGATCAGCGACCCGACGCCCGAGAGACCCGCGTACGCCTTTGAGACCGGCGACAACGCCTTCGAGAGGTCCGTCCACACGGCGGTGCTGACCCCCCAGCCGAGCACATCCGTCCCGACGAACAACCCGAGAGAGAGGACGAAGATGAACAGCCCGATCCACAAGGAGAGCCAATCTTCGCTGACACCCTTCGCCGCTTGCTCTGTAGCCACTATTAGTCCCTCCCCGATCCGAACGGCGCAGCAATGTTGGGGAGAACCCTACCGCCTGACGCGAACTGTCGGGCGCCCCGCCCCTCTCTCACCTCCCCGTTCAGGCCCGCGTGTCGCTTATTCCTGCGTGAGGCCGTGCCCCTTTCGTGACCCGCCTGCCGTCTCGCGCCGCTTGGGCTCATGGGCGAGAGGTTCGAGGTGCGACTTGCCGTAGGTCTTGGCGAATTCGCGGAACTGCTCGCCGACCGGAGAGAAGTACTTCTGCACCCGGTAGACCAGGTTCATGGTCCGCGTGAGCCGCCAGCCTTCGATCGGGACTCGCCGCAGCACTCCCGTGAGGCACTCGGATTCAACGGCGAAGCTCGACACCATGCCCACCCCGAGGCGCGCCTGTACCGCTCGCTTGACGCCCTCCGTTCCCGGCACCTGCATGGCGATGGAGATGGGCACTCCCGCCTCGCGGAGCTTCCGCTCCACCATCTGGCGGGTCCTCGATCCCGTCTCCGGCACGATGAACGGCAGCCCCGCCAGGTCCTTCAGGGCAAGCTTCCCGCGCGCCGCGATCGGATGCGACGGTGCGGCGATCAGCACCAGCTCGTCGGTGCAGATCGACTCGATCACGAACCGCCGGTCGTCGACGGGTCCACCGACGAGGGCCATGTCCAGCACGTTCTGCTGGAGCTTCTCCAGGATCTGGTCGGTGGTGCCGATGTGGAACAGGATCTCCGTCTCGGGCCACAGAGTCTTGTAGGCTTGGACGATATGGGGAAGCACGTACATTCCCCCGGTGGTGCCGGCGCCAAGAATCAGCCGTCCCTTGCTGCCGCCCCTGAGCTCGCTGATGGCCCGCTCGGCTTCATCCTTGGCGTGCAGAATGGACACGGCCGCGCGATAGAGCACTTCGCCCGCCTGGGTCAGCCTCAGGCTCGGCCCTCCTCGCTCGAAGAGCGGCAGCCCCAGCTCCTTCTCGAGCGTCTTGAGCTGGAGACTGACGGCCGGCTGGCTGAGGAGGAGCTCACCGGCAGCCCGCGTGATGCTGCGGCGTTGGGCCACCGTGTAGAAAATCCGGAGATGGTGGAGGTTCATCCCGCTGGGATTACAGATGCCCCGGGCTCATGGCTCACGGAAGAGTGCCAGCACACGGGCAGCGAGGCAAATAAATAATGGCCGGAGGAGGCATAAAGAAAACTGTATGGCTCCGCCGGCCTGTCCACCACTGCAGATGACCGGTTGGCCGCGTCAGCGGCAGTTCTGCATGCAGCGGGCCGCCTTTGTGTCGGGACGGTCGTCGGGAATGAAACCGTTACGGTTAGGCATCATCACCTTTGGCATGCTGGTCGCGTCCATCACTGCGTCGGCCGGGATCAGGCCATTGAGGTTCAGGATATAGGCCGAGACCGCATAGACCTCGTCATTGGTCATCGTCTGAGGCTTGTCCATGGGCATGGCGCGCCGGATGTAGTCGAAGAGGATCGGCGCGTAGGGATACATACTGCCCGGCGTGACCACGCGGGCATTGGTCGTGAAGGAGCCGATGCCGCCCACCATGGGGCCATAGACCGAGCCGCCCTTGGCCTCTGGGCCATGGCATTCCCGGCACTTGCTCTCGTATACCCGCTTACCGTCGGCAACCGACCCGCGGCCGGCTGGCAGCCCGCGTCCGTCGGAGGTACGGATGTCGATGTTCCACGACGCGATGTCCGCCTCGCTGATGGGTTTCCCAAAGCCCACCGTCGGCGGTGGCGGGTTCTGCGACATCCTCGGCCCCGTCGCGCATGCCGCGGCGACGAGCGCGACTGCGAGTCCCAGCCCGACGACGCTACGCGATCGCATTCTTGACCTCCCCGTTCCCGCTGACCGCCCAGGGGAAGACGCCGTTGTGATGCTGGACGAAGCCGACGATCGCGCGGACCTTCTTGATGTCCTCGACAGTCGGCTGCACATAGCCGGAGCTGTCCACGGCGCGGCTTGCGATGACGGCCGGGCTGCCGTTCCAGTTCCACCGGAAGCGGAAGCGCGTGAGCATCTTGTCGAGCACCGGACCCTCGACTGTCGCCTCCTGCCAGTTTCTCCCGCCGTCCAGCGTGACATCGACCGCGGTAATGCGGCCCCGCCCGGACCACGCGAACCCCTGGATCTCGTACACGCCCGGGCCGGCCAGTTTCATGCCGCCCGAGGGGCGCGTGATGACCGACTTGCACTCCATCTCGAAGCTGAAGATGCGCCACTTGCCGTCCGGCATGGGATCGGTGTAGCGCGCCGTCTCGCTGCGGAAGTACCAGGGCTGATCGGACACTTTGATCCGTCTCAGCCACTTCACCGAGACATTGCCCTCCCACCCCGGGATCAGCACGCGCAGGGGATACCCCTGCTCCGGGCGCAGCATTTCGCCGTTCTGGCCGTAGACGATCATGGAGTCGTCGAGGACCTTGTCGAGGGGGATCGAGCGCGTATGCGTGGCGCCGTCGGCGCCCTCGAACAACACCCACTTCGCCCCCGGCTCGAGGCCCGCTTCGTTGAGCAGCCAGGAGGCCGGGATGCCGGTCCATTGAGCTCCGGACAGCAGCCCATGGGTCTGCTGCACGGTCGTGGAGGCGTTCTTCAGCCAATCGACAAGCGTGTTCCCGGAGCATTCGAGGAAATGGAATCTGGACACCGAGGGGTACCGAAGCAGGTCGTCCATCGTGAAGACGAGCGAGCGTTTCACCATGCCGTGGATGACCAGCTTATGGGTCTTCGGATCGATGTCGGCGACGCCGGAGTGGTGCCGCTCGTAGAAGAGCCCATTGGGCGTAACGACGCCGAGCTGGTCCTGAAGCGGAGTCATGCTCCAGTCGGACAGATTCTGCCGGTTGACGAACACGTCGGTGCGCCGGCGAAGCACCTTGGCCTCGAACTTCGAGGGCACCCCGTACTCGCTGGCCGGAATCGGCCGCCCGGCTCTCTGCTCGCTCTCGGGAATCGCGAGCGGGGCCGCCTCGACGACTCGGGGGCCCACCGACGACGCGATGAGGGCGCCACCGACCATGGCCACTCCCTCGCGAAGGAATCTGCGGCGACTGTGGACGTCGGCCGCGCCTTCGGCCTCGTCACGTGGGGTGGGTTGTCTGCGCTCCGGCCCGGTGGTTTCCATGGCTGGCCCTCCTGAGAAAGGATCCCCTGAGCATCGTTGCTCCGCCGCCCTCGTACAACGGCAGTGGGAGCCAAGTCAAGCGAAATGTCCCACTACGTCACGCCTCGGCTGATTCCATCAGCGACACGGGCGGACAGGGGCAGGGCACCACAATGATTCCCTCCCGGGCGGCACACGCCTCGCACAGCGCCGTCCAGCGATCCAGCCGCACGTAGGCAAGCGACAACCCGACGCAACCTCGCTCATGGATTGGCCCGCCGTGACACTCGCACGGCTCACACTCGCAGGCGCCGCAGTGCTCGCAGGGCGGCCCAACGACGGCGAAGCCACGCGCGTCCCGGAGAACCCACGGAACTTCATCCGTGGGGTCGGGATGATAGCCTTCCTCGGCTGTCCTGTGAACCCTTGGCATCGGGTCGGTTCTCCCAGAGGGCTCGATCGGTCAACTCGGCCACTATGACCAAGCAGGCCTGGAGGCGCAAGCCCGGTCGGTGTCATCTTCCCGCCCTTCATTAACGCGGTGCATCGGATTCAAGCTGCCCGCTGTCTTCGCGCTTGACAAGAGCCTGACCCCGAACAATATATCTCACGATGTCTCTACGCTCTGGATGACGATGGCAACGTCCTCGGTTTCCTCTGAGTCGGCCGCCGTCGCCCAACGCGCCGTGCTCGCCCCTCGCTCGCTCGGCGTGGAGTTTCTGCGGGAGCAGGCACCGATCATCGTGGCCGTCTTTGGCCTGGGCGTCGCGGCCAGCTATCTGCAGCACGGCTTCCTCGTAGGAGGCGAGCGCCCCTTCCCCTTGGCGGGCGTGCCCGTGCCGCTCTGGCACCTGCTGTGGCTCGGCTTTTGGACCGGCTACACCATGGCGCTCGTGGGCGAGGCAACCGGGATCTTCTCGCTCCCCTACTCCATGTCCATCCTCCGGTTTGACAACGTCCACGTGAGCCCGACCAACCTGGTGATCACCGTCATCAATCCGATTGGGGCTCTCCTGGGCTTTCGCCGGACTGGGCAGTGGAATCTCGACTTCGCCCTCTGGCCGTGCCTGGGCACTCTCATTGGGTCGCAGGTGGGGCCGTACCTGCGGGTCACCTACTTGAGCGATCCCGTGCCCTTCAAGGCTCTGGTGGGTCTCGCGCTGTTCTGGCTCGGCTGTCACCTGGTCTGGGAGATTACGCCGTGGTATCTGAGGGGGCGCGAGACGCAGCGTCTCTTCACCGAGCGCTTCCGGGCGCGGGCTCGCGAGATGGCGGCCGTCGGGCAATTCCCGTCGGGCATCCCGGAAGGATCCCGAATCGAGACCTTGGAGCGCGGGTGGCGACGGATCAGGATCGGCTTTCTGGGCCAGGAGTGGACCCTGAGCGTCCCGGTGCTCTTTCTCCTCGGCATCGGTGTCGGCGTCGTCGCTTCGACTCTGGGCGTCGGCGGAGGTTTCCTCTTGACACCGCTCCTGGTCACGCTGTTCAAGCTGCCGATGTATGTCATCGTGGCCGCCACGATCCCCTTCGTCATGCTCCAGTCCATCGTGGGCCTCGTCTCCTACATGCTGGTCCTCCCAGCTCTGACAGGGCATCTGGACCAGCCCGAGTGGGCATTCGGCTTCTTCACCGCCAGCACCGCCGTCTTCGGTGCCTGGCTGGCGGCCAAGACGCAGCGCTTCGTCCCCGAGGCCTACCTCAAGCTCGTGGCCGGCGTGGTCACGGGGCTCGGCGGGCTGCTGTACCTCATCAACTACTTCGTGCCGCTGCCGTTCAGGATATGAGACGAGCGCTCATCAAGCTCGCGCCGCTGCTCCCATTCATCGTGCTCGGGGCGGCCGCCCTCGTGGCGGCCTACCACGTGCACCGTTACTGGTAGGGCCGGCTGTGCGAATCCGGACGGGCATCGGGCTGGCCATGCTGGCGCTGCTGCTGGGTGGCGTTTACTACGTCGTCGACATTCATGGACGCGCCGCGCGCGAGCAGGCGCGGGCAGCCGAGCGGCGCATCGTGAGCTTTGACCCCGCCCAGGTCGAGGAGCTGGCCATCGAGAAGGGAACGGAGCGGGTCGTCGTGCGCACCGATGGCGTCCGCTGGCGCATCATCGCGCCGGTAAAGGAGCTCGCGGACGACGCGGTCGTCGACGGGCTGCTTGCGTTCGTGGGTCGACTGGAGAAGGTCCGCTCGCTGGATGGTTTTGACGACCTCAAGGTCGTCGGGCTGGACCCGCCCCAGGCGCGGCTCAGACTGGCACTCCGGAACGGAGAGAGCCTGACGCTTCAAATCGGAAGCCCCAACCCGGTCCGGACCGGTGTCTACGCGACGCTGGAGGGCGCCCCCCTCATCTTTCTGGCCCCGACGCAGCTTGCGATCGAGCTGGCGAAGACACCGTATGTGGACGAGCTGCGCGATCGAGCGATCCTGCCTCTGGATGTGGAACGCGTCGCCCGAGTCGAGATCGACCGCGCCGACACTCACATTGCCATCGAGCGCATCGCCGACCGGCGGTGGCGGGTGACGCGACCCATCCACGCGGACGGAGACGATGGCATCATCAGGGATCTGCTGTGGAAGATCGGCGCAAGCCGCGCAAGCGCCGTGATCCGGACGCCCGGCCGGCCCTCTTCGTATGGACTGGATCGGCCTCACGCACGGCTGACTGTCGTCGACGACCGTGGAGTCTCACGCGCGCTGGCGGTCTCCCAATCTCCCTCCGACCCGCAGGTTGTCTACGCCAGAGTCGACGGGACCCCGGCAGTCCAGATCACCGACGGCCAGCTCCTCGCAGACCTCAGCATCGCGCCGGATGTGTTTCGGAATCGCCAGCTCCTGGTCTACGACCGGCGCGAGGTCGAGCGGATCACCATCCGGTATCCTGCCGACACGCTCGTACTGGAACGGGCGGGCGACCGCTGGCGGGTGACGAAGCCGGTGGAGGGCGAAGCGGTCAGGACGACGGTGGAGAACATTCTCGAGGTCCTGCCGAACCTCCGGTATGCTACCGCCCACCCGAACGGCAATTCGGACCTCGGGCGCTATGGCCTGGACCGACCGCGGCTCGCGGTGACTGTCGGACTTGCGGGCGGCCGAGAGCTGCCGACCCTCGCCGTGGGACGGGAGGAGGGAGGACGGTATTTCGTGATGGTCGGGGCCGCCGCGCCAGTGTATACGATAGACGCCCGCTTGCTGCGAGTGATCCCGGCGGATCCGGCTGACGCAAAGCGCTACCCGTTGCCAGAGCAAGTGAAACGGAACATGGAGAAGATCGAGCAAGGGAGGCGCTAGGAGACGCCATGGGGGCACATCGTCGAAAACAGTACTTCGGGGTCGCGGCGACATTGCTGCTGCTGGTTCTTGCCGTTTGGCGCGGGGAGGCGCTCGCGAACCCGAAGCTCATCCTGACCACGTGGCGCATCGAGCCGAGCACGGTCAAGGAGAACCAGCCATGGACGGTCAAGCTCTGGGTGGGCAATATCGGCAGCGAGCCGGCCAAGAAGGGATTCACCGTCCAGGTGCTCGGCTGCGACAAGGACTACATCAAGTGCGACAAGGTCTACGCATCTCAGGACCTGAAGGCGGCCCCGAGTGATCTGGCGCCGGGCAAGCTCCCCGGTCGCGAGATCGTCATGGAGATCAAGCAGGGCCTCGGCAAGGGCGAGCACTTCATCCTCTTCGTGGTCGACGCGAAGAAGGAGGTCGGTGACGCTCCGATTCAGAAGCAGGTTCGGGTACCAGTGGGATTTCAAAAGTTCTGACCGAGAAAGGAGGGCGAACGGGTTCGCGCTCATGCTCGCAGACTCGAACTCGAACGGCACACGGAGGCAAAGATGCTCTACGTGAAACGGTTCCGGATTCTGGCGACGACACTCGCGATCATTCTCAGCCTGGGCGTAGCCAGCGGGGCCTGGGCCGAACTCGAGTACAAGCCGCTCCCGGCCCAGCAGGAGAAGGGCGATCCCGTCCACATCCGCGTCTATCATCAACCGTACTACACCCAGTCGTGGAGCTCATCGGTGATGAAGGTCAAGCAGTTCTGGAAGAAGTACCTGCCGCCGGGCTCGACGGTAACCTACGAGATCGCGCTCCAGGGCGCCCTCGCCGTGAACGCCATCGTGGCCGACAAGGCCGAGTATGGCTACGGCGGCGACGCGCCCAGCGTCCTGGGGATGACCCAGCCGCGTGAGAAGGCGGACATCCGCGGCGTCTGGGTGAACGGATACTCGAACTGCTGCCATTGCAACGTGATGATCATCGCCGCTGACGCGCCCTACCAGAAGTCGCCCGAGGATTACGTGAAGTGGCTGAAGGGCAAGCGGGTCGGCGGCGCCAAGGCCTCGTGCAACGACCGCTGGTTCCGTCAAGTGTACAAGCGCTTCGGCGTCGAGCCCGAGTCCCACGTGCACCAGAGCTTCGAGGTCACGCGGACGCAGTTCCGGGTGAAGCGCATCGACGCGACTGGGATCTGGGAGCCGCACGCCTCGGCAATCTGGCTCCAGGACAAGACCGGCCGCCCGGCCGCGACCGGCGGCGCATTCGGGATGGATGATCTCTCCTCGACCTTCGCCAGCAACAAGTTCATCAAGGCCAATCCGCGGGCTCACATCGCTATGGCCAAGGCGGAGATCGAGTCCCAGATGTGGCTGATCGATCCCAAGCACGAGAAGGAGCTCATCGAGGCCCTGGCCAAGGAGACCGAAGGCTACTCCAAGCTGGTGCTGTGGCATTCAATGTACGGCAAATACCCTGACGAAGTGGGCGGCCAGGCCATTCGTGATTTCCACCCCGTCATGTACACCGACGACGTCAAGCGGTTGTTCAAGGACGTGAGCGACTTCCTCTGGTCCATCAAGGTCACCTCCCAGCTGTTGCCTGCCGACGCCTATCTCGAAGAGCCGCTGGCTGTCGCGGCCAAGGAGCTGGGTGTCCGGCTGCCGCTGGAGGGCGGGTTCATCACGGCGCGACCCATCGAAAAATCGCCGTACTACGATCCGAAGGCGCTGGAGGGAGTGCCACCGGTTGTGAAGAAGTAGGGGGCGCGGGCGGCGCGCGCTCGTGACCGCGCGCCGCCCAGCCGCCAGACAAGGCCATATGGCGAAGATCCTGACGAAGACCGCCGCCGCGCCGGCGGCTGAGGCGCGGGTGGAGCCGGCGGTGGTCTACACCCGCCGCCGCATCCTCTGGCTGCGCACGAAGAAGGCCCTCACCGAGCGATTCTTCTGGCTCGGCTTGCTCGGCATCCTGGCCTTCTTCGTCGGATGGGATCTGGCCTATCGCTTCGAGCTGCCGCGCATGGAGAAGCTCGAGAGCCCGCTCTACACGTTTCGCGAGTTCACGCTCCCACCGCGGGGGGCGTTGACCTACAACCCGGCGCTGGAATCCAAGTGGGGCTACGGTATCTGGGGCACCGCCTGGTACATCGACATCGGAATGAGCGTCTGGCGCATCATTCAGGCCTTCCTGTGGTCCCTGCTGGGCATTCCCCTCGGCCTACTGATGGGCTGGAAGCGCTCCATCCGCGATTTCGTATTCGCGCCCTTCGAGCTCATGCGCCCAATCCCGCCCATCTCCTGGGTGCCGCTGGCCATCGTCATGTTTCCGACTCAAGAGGCGCCCATTGTCTTTCTCTGCGCCATCGCCTCCTTCTTCGCGGTGACCCTCAATACCCTGCTCGGCGTGGACTCAATCGATCCCGTGTACTTCCGCGCCGCCCGCTGCCTCGGGTCGAGCGAGTGGCAGATCTTCCGCCACGTGATCATCCCGGGCGCCATGCCCTTCATCTTCACCGGCATGCTGATCGGACTCGGCGTGGCGTGGTTCTCCCTGGTGGGAGGCGAGATCATCGCCGGCACCTGGGGGCTCGGATACCGGACCATGGATGCCTACATGAATGTCGCGACGCCCCAGCTCCTCATCGCGATGTTCACCATCGGGTTCATCGGCATGCTCATGGGGGTCGGGCTTCGCATCCTGCAGCGGCGCGTGCTCGCCTGGAAAGCCAAGACCGGAGAGACAATCTGATGCAGGCCCTCCTCGATTTCCTGAAGCGTGTCGAGATCTTCAAGGATCTCGGCCGGGAGACGCTGGAGAAGATCGCCACCATCTGCGAGGAGAAGCGCCTCCCACGGGGGACCGTCGTCTATCGCACCGGAGAGACCCCCGAGTCCTTCTATATCCTCAAGCAGGGGGCGGTGAGCCATCCGAGCCTGCTGGGAGGGCGCGGCTCCTCCGACGGGCTCGTCCGCGCGCCGGGCGATCTCTTCGGGCTTGCTGCGGTCGTGGAAGAAATGAAGCGACGCTTGTTCACCGTCGAGTGTCTCGAGGACACCACGGTATACGCCATCAACGGCGCCCGGCTGCGCGAGATCCTCAAACTGGACCCCTCCACCGGCTACGCCGTCATGCAGCGCTTCGCCGGCCTGATGGCCAAGGCCGAGGGGTCCATCCCCGCGCGCACCGGCGCGCTCAGCATCCGAAATGCCGGGAAGATCTACGACCCGGAAGGCGTGCACGTGATCGCGGTCGAGGACTGCTCCGTTGAGGTACCGCCCGGGGGGATTTGCGTCGTCGTGGGACCCTCGGGCTGCGGGAAAACCACCCTCCTCAACACCATCGCCGGCTTCGATAATCTGACCTCAGGAGAAATCTACCTCGACGGGGATCTCATCGCCGCGCCGGGAAGGGCGCTGAAGCCCGGGCCCGACCGGATCGTGGTCTTCCAGCAGGGCGCGCTGTTTCCGTGGAAGACCGTGCTCGACAACGTCACCTACGGGCCTGTCATCCAGGGCAAGATGTCACGGAAGGAAAGCGAGGACCACGCGCGGGGCCTGATGGAGAAGGTCGGGCTCGCGGGAATCGAGTCCCAGTATCCGGGAGAGATCTCCTCGGGGATGCGGCGCCGGGTCGAGATCGTTCGGGCGCTGATCAACGACCCGAAAATCCTCCTGCTCGACGAGCCCTTCCGCGCCCTGGATGCGCTGACCAAATCGGTCATGCACGAGTACCTCCTCGAGCTCTACGATCTCTCCCACAAGACCATCTTCTTCATTACCCATGACCTCGAGGAGGCCATCTTCCTGGGCGACCTGGTCGTGATCATGACAACCCGTCCCGGCCGCGTGAAGAAGCTGATCTCCGTGGATCTCCCCCGCCCTCGCACTTACCGCATGCTGACCTCGAAGCGCTTCCTGGCCCTCAAACAGGAAACCATCGAGGGCGTGCACGAGGAAGCGCTCAAGGCCTTCGAGGCCGGGGAGCGGGAGCTGGCGTAGGGGTGCGCGAATGAGCCTTGCGAGCGCCGCGAAATGGGCATTGGTCCTGTGGACGCTGGTGTGCGTCGGGCTCGGCTTCTTCCGGTTCGCCGACACCACGTTTCCGCTGAACCCGCCGCCGGGGGTCCATGGGGAGCTCCACATCGCTCTGCAGGCGATGCGCGCCTATCGATACTGGGGGGCGATCTGGATCGCACCCGCCGCGGCGCTGTTCCTCGTGTGGCGTCTCAGGCGCGAGGTCGACGAGGACTCGGCGAGCCGGCGACGGGCCGTGGAGCGGAGGCGCCAGCCGGTGGCGACGCGTGTGAGGAAGGCCGCTTTCAACGTACACACGCTCCGGGGGGCTCTTGGTGTCCTGGCGATCCTCATCGTCTGGCAGATCGCTCAGCCGCTGGGGATTCCCATCATCAAGCGGATCCCGCCGCTGTCCGAGGTCGTGTCGCGTTTCTTCGATGATCGCGGCCTCTTCTGGCGCGACAAGTACTGGGCGGGCTGGGTCATCAGCCTCTTCCGGATCTTCTCCGGCTTCATCCTCGCGCTGCTCATCGGCGTCCCCCAAGGCCTCGCCTGGGGGATCAGCCGAACCATGAAGGCGGTGTCCTTCCCGGTGTTCGAGATCTTCCGGCCTATTCCCCCGCTCGCCTTCCTGCCGGCCGCCATCTACCTCATGCCGACGGCCGAGCTCTCGATCATCTTCGTGATCTTCCTGGGCGCCTACTTCACCATCGTCATCAACACCATCAACGGCGTGTACAACGTGGACAAGTCCATGCAGCGGGCCGCACTATCCCTCGGCGCGAGGCGCGGCGACATCTTCTGGAGAGTCATCTTCCCCGGCACGCTGCCGTCCATCATCACGGGCGCCACCGTGGGAATGGGGATCACGTGGATGGTGCTGGTCGCGGCCGAGATGATCGCCGGACGCTCGGGGATCGGCTTTCTCACCTGGGAGTCGTATACCGCCGGCGACATTCCGCAGGTGGTCGTCGGTATGGCCAGCATGGGCGTTGGAGGCGCCATTTGCAGCGCCGTGATATGGCGCCTGGGCGTCAACCTCACCCCATGGCGGAGGCTGTTCTGAGCCTTAGGCGCGGAGGGGCGTGATGCCGAAGGGCGAAGGCCGCGTCGAGTGCCGTGACGTGACGAGGATGTTCGGGGAAGAATGGGCGCGCCAGCTCGTCGTGGATGGTGCCTCCTTCCTGGTCGAGGCCGGCAAGCTCAATGTGATGGTCGGGCCCTCCGGCTGCGGCAAGAGCACTCTGATCAACCTCATCGCCGGCTACGAGGAGCCGACTCGGGGCGAGATCCTCATCGACGGCCAGCGCGTGCAAGGCCCTGGGCGCGACCGTCTGGTCGTCTTCCAGGAGACGGCGCTGTTCCCCTGGATGACGTCGTTGGAGAACGTGCGGTTTGGCCCCCAGGTGCGCGGGATCAATCCGAAGGAGTCGCGGCAGGAGGCCCGCCGACTGCTGGAGAAAGTGGGACTGCGGGGCTTCGAGGACAAGTACCCGTCGCAGCTGTCCGGGGGCATGCAGCGCCGCTGCGAGCTCGCGCGAGCGCTCATCAACCAGCCCAAGATCATGCTGATGGACGAACCCTTCCGCGGGCTGGACGCCATGACCCGCGAGCTGATGCAGGAGTACCTCCTTCGCCTCTTCGAGGAAACACAACTGACGATCCTGTTCGTGACGACCGAGCTGGAGGAGGCCATCTTCCTCGCGGACCGCCTCTTCATCATGAGCGCGAAGCCGACGAGCGTGAAGATGGTCCTCGACGTCGATTTGCCGCGCCCCCGCGACTTCCACGTCCTGACCAGCGAGCGCTACGCGGAGCTGAAACAGGTGGCGCTGGAAGCGCTCTACGAGGAGGCGGTCAAAGCCTTCGCCAAGGGCAGCAAGGCTGCCTATGACCTCGTGGAGGCCTTCGGCAAGCGAGTCGGGACGGGCGGATGATCCCATGGGCCAACTGAGGACGCTGACGATCGCCATGGCTGCGCTGGGAGCCCTCGTCGCCGTGGTGGCCGCCCTCGGCAAGCTGTCCGGTCGTCTCGGTGATAGCACCGTCAACCGTCTCTACTATCTCAGCTACGGGTGCAGCGGCCTCGGTATCGGGCTCTTCATCCTGGACGGCCTCTTCGGGGTGCGGCCATGAGCGCGAAAGACGCAACCGTCGCCATCGTCGAGGCGCGGGGCGGGAAAACTATTGACGCTCACTTGATGGAAGAGACATACTGAGACGTCCCAGGGCAAAGTTCACGCCCTGTCAATAGGCCTGAGAGAAGTAGGAGGTGCGCTATGGCGCGTGGAATGGCGGAGTGGGAACGCAGGCCGGCCTTGCCCCCGACCCATTACGTCCATCCGGCGATCTACACGGACCCTGTGATCTTGCGCGAGGAGCAGGAGAAGATCTTCTCCAAGGTCTGGTACCTCGCCTGTCATGAGAGCGAGCTGCCGAGCGCCAACGATTACCGCGCCTACCAGCATCCCGCCGGGAAAAACCTGCTCATCGCGCGCGGCGAGGACGGCAGGATCCGGACCTTCTACAACGTCTGCCCTCACCGCGGCAACACGCTGGTCTACGGCCCCGCCGGGAACGCCAAGCACATCACCTGCATCTTCCACGCGTGGGCCTTCAGCACGAAGGGTGACTGCGTCGAGATCACGCGGGAAAAGCAGGGCTATGGCGATCGCCTGAGCAAGAAGGATTACGGGCTGCGCGAGGTGCGGACCGAGGTTGGATTCGGCGGTTTCGTCTACGTCAATCTGGACGACAGCGCGGGCCCGCTGGCGGAATTCATCGGTCACGCGCTCGACGGCATGCTGAAGTGTCTGGAGTCGGAGCCGCTCGAGGTGTTCCACTACCACAAGGCGGTGGTGAACACGAATTTCAAGTTCTGGCACGACACGAACAGCGAGTTCTACCACGACTACATGCACTACCACAATCGCCAGACCAGCATGCTCCAGCCGAGCTACTGGGAGCGGGAGTACATCCCCTTCCCGAACGGCCACGCGCAGGTCGGCGATCAGGTCGTGAAGTACGAGGCCTACGAGGGCTTCAAGGGCCGCGAGCTCTCCTTCCCGGGGCTCGAGCGGAACGGCTGGAAGATGGTGGACCTCTTCCCGGGCTTTACCTACAACCTTCGCGGCTCGGCGCTTCGAATCGACACGATCCTGCCGCTCAGTCCGGCAAAGACCGTCATCGAGTACCGCGGCCTCGGCCTGAAGGGCGACACCTCCGATCAGCGGACCCAGCGCATCAACGACTACAACTCAATCTGGGGCCCTTTCGGGCGCAACCTGCACGAGGACCTGTTGGGGGTAACGGGCCAAGGTCGCTGCATCGGGGGTGGGCAAACCTGGATCCTCCATGCTCGGGAGGAAGCGAACAAGATCCACGACGAGATCGGGATGCGCCACTACTACGCCGAGTGGAGCCGCCGGATGGGGCGTCTGGCGAGCAGCCCGAATGGCGAACGATGAACACCGCCAATACTGCTGTGAGCGGCGCGATCGAGCACCAGGTGCGAAACCTCATCTACACGGGTTGTCTGCTGCTCGATGCGAGCGACTTCGGGGGATGGCTGGGCCTGTGCGCGCCAGACTTTCGCTACTCGATCTCCACCTACAGCCCGGAGATCCGAAAGGATCAGACGTGGCTCGACCACGATTTCGAGGGGATGCAGCACCTGGTCAACATGCTCCCGAAGCACAACAGCGACCAGACTCCGCTGACCCGCCACGCCACGGTCTACACGATCGACCACGATCCAGCGGCCAATGAAGCGAAGGTGGTGACCTCCGTTGCCATCTATGCCACTACCCTCGACGGCGGTGAGACCAGCCTGTACGCCCTCGCCCGGTATCACGACGTGGTGGGCCTGGCGGGAACACCCCGATTGAAGCGGCGGGTCGTACGGCTCGAGACGCGCAGCCTCGGCATCGGGAAACACTGGCCGCTCTAGAGATCTCAAGCGAACGCCCTTGAAGATCCTGCTCAGCGCCAAGAACCAGGCGTACTCCTTCGACTGCGACCCCGGCGAGAAGATCCTGCACGCCGGCTTGCGCTGCGGTATCGGGCTTCCCTACGAATGCGGCACCGGCACCTGCGGGACCTGCAAAGGAAAATTGACCCAGGGAGAGGTCCACAACGAATGGCCAGAGGCGCCCGGCCAGGCCGGGCTGCGGCGCGACGCGGGCGAGTTCCTCATGTGCCAGTGTGTGGCCCGGACCGACTGTTCGCTGCAGGTGGCCAATGTCGTAAAGCCCATGGCGCCGGACGTCTTTCTGCCCGCGGCCGTGGGCAGTGTCATCCGCCGAAGCACGATGCTCACCCACGACGTGGCGGCGCTGGAGGTGGAACTAGCCGACCCGTTCAGCTTCGAAGCCGGGCAGTTCGTGCTGATGTCCGTTCCGGGTGTCGTCGGCACGCGAGCCTACTCGATGACGAACTTCGAGCGTAAGGCGAAACAACTCGCGTTCGTCATCAAGAAGAAGCCGGGCGGCCGGGTGAGCGAATGGCTCTTCCGCGGTGGCATCGAGGACACGCGAGTGGATCTGTTCGGGCCGCTCGGAGTGGCGACCTTTCACCCAGGGATCGGCAAGAGCCTCCTCTGCATCGCGGGGGGCAGCGGCATCGCCGGCATGATGTCCATCCTGACCTGCGCGGCCGAGGCGCGGCATTTTGATCGCTACCGGGGCCACGTCTTCTTCGGCGTTCGCACCTCGAGGGACGTCTTCTTTCTCGACGAGCTGGCCGCGCTCCGGACCCGCTTCCCGGATGCCCTCGACGTGACGGTCGCCCTCTCCGACGAGGCTATCGACGCGGGACTCGAGGCCCGGTATCCGAGGCTTCACTTCGACGCGGGGCTGATCCACGCGGTGGCGGGAGCGCGGATGAAGGGCAGGTTCGACAACGTCCGGGCGTACGCGGCGGGACCGCCCCCGATGGTGGACGCGACGCTCAGGATGCTCCTGCTGGAGGGACGGCTGACCTCCGACAACATCCGTTACGACAAGTTCAGCTGACAGGGCGTGGCATGGGGAAGAAGTTTCTCTGCCGCACCGACGAGTGCCCGCGCAACGGCATGAAGACCTTCGAGACCGAGGGCGGGCTGAAGATCCTCGTGGCCAACTCGGGCGACCGGTACTACGGCTACCAGGCCATGTGCCCGCACATGGACGTGGCCCTGGAGGAGGGCTTCTACGACGGGGCCGTCATCACCTGCCACCAGCACCTGTGGCAATGGGAAGTCCGGTCCGGCACGCCAATGGGCCAGGCCGAAGCCCCGCTGCAGCAGTATGAGTTGCACGAGGAGGACGGCGCGCTCTACGTCGTGCCATCGGATCCGGTGAGACAGACGGAGCTCTTTGCCGGCCTGACGGACGAGACGCTGGCAGCCATCGGCCGCCTGGCCCGACGCGAGACGTTCGAGGAGGGCAGCGTGATCTACCGGCCCGGCGATCCGGCGGACGACCTGTGCGTGCTCGAGTCGGGACGCGTACAGTTCACCATTGGGCACGGCGAGCACGCGAGCCCCGCCGGCTTCAGCCTGCGGAGTGGTGAGGTGTTCGGCTGGAACGCGCTCCTTGAGGACCAGCCGCAGCGTATCGCGACGGCCGCCGCGCTGGAACGGTCCTCGGTGCTCCTGCTCGACGGCCGGGAGCTCTTCGGCGTCTTCGAGAAGGACCCGAGGGCCGGATACCTCGTGATGCGTAGGCTGGCCTCCCTGATCACCCGACACCTGACGCCGATGGGGGCCCGATGAGCTCCGAGATTTTGTCCAGCCCCGAGAGGTCCGGGCGGGCGGGCGGACACGGCGCCGAGATGGCCCAGATCGAGCGGGTCAGCGCCGTGCCGCTCTACCGGCAGCTGCTCGAGATTCTCCGCGAGGAGATCGTCTCCGGGCGCCTGAAGGCCCACGAGCGGCTGGCGACCGAGCTCGAGCTGATGAAGCGGTTCGGCCTCAGCCGCACCACCGTGCGCCAAACGATCTCACGGCTGCGGAACGAGGGCCTGATCTCGGTCCATCGTGGCAAGGGCACCTTCGTCGGCCGGGGCAAGATCGAGCCGGAGCTCTCGGCCCTCACGGGGTTCGTGGAGGACATGCGGGCGCTCGGGCTGACGGCATCGGCCCGCGTGCTCGGCGTGGAGAACGTCAAGGCCTCGGAACAGGTCGCCGAGAACCTGGGGGTCCGCCGCGGAGACCTGGTCACGAAGATCACGCGAATCCGCCTGGCTGAAGAGGTACCGGTCTCGTTCGAGTACTCCTTCCTGCCGCTCGACCTCGGCCAGCGGGTGGCCCAAGAAAATCTCGAGGTGTCACCGATCTTTTCGCTCTTCGAGGACAAGTACGGAATCGCGTTGAGCGAAGCCTTCTACCGGATCGAGGCCAGCCGCGCCAACCGGGTGATCGCCGATGCCCTGGGCATCGAGCGCGGAGCGCCTGTGCTCGCCATCGAGCGCCAAACGCACAGTGTCGCCGGGCAGCCGGTCGACTTCGAGCAGATGTACTACCGGGGTGACCGAATCCGGTACACCATGCGCCTCAAGCGTCGTCCGCCGCCGCGATGATTCCTCCACTGCCATGAGCGCCACGAAACGGGACGCAGCCGGGACCCGCGCGCGGCCGGCCGCAGACCCCGAAAGCCTCGAGGGCTTCCTCGAGGCGCTGGCCGGCACCTCGCCGACACCCGCCGGCGGCGCGGCTGGGGCGCTCACCGGAGCGCTTGCGGCTGCCCTTCTGAGCATGGTCTGCCGCGTGACGGCGCGGCGCGACCGGTCGGCCTCCGACTTGCCGAGGCTCGCCGCGACGGCAGACGAGCTTCGGACGACGCTGAGCCGACTCGTCGCCGAGGACACGGACGCCTACCAAGGGGTGCTCGACGCGCGGCGAGGATCCACCGCGACGCCAGCAGCCGTCCAGTCGGCGCTCGTGCGGGCCACTGAGGTCCCCCTCGAGCTGGCGAGGCTGAGCGGGTCGCTGCTGGGGCTGTGCGAAAGGGTGCTCCCACAGGCCCGTGCGAGTGTACTGAGCGACCTTGGCGTGGCCGCGGCGCTCGCCCGGGCGGCGCTCGAGGCCGCCGCAATCACGGTCCGGGCCAACCTCGTGGGCGTGATCGATGTGAGGTTCGTCGATGCGGCAGCGACCAAACTGGACCGCCTCCTCGCCGAGGGGCAGACGGCGCACCACCGGATCGGCGAGATGATCATCAAGCGAGTTGGACGTCCCGACTAACCCTCAAGGAGGAAGGACCATGGCGGAGACAAAGCCCGCAGAGCAGCCGAAACCCCGCAAGAAGATCACGATTCCCTCCCTGATGGACAAGAAGGCGCGGAAGGAGCCGATCACGATGCTGGCCGTCTACGACTACCCGACGTCGATCATCGCCGACCGCATCGGGATCGACGTGCTCTGCACCAGCGACACGGGCGGCATGGTGCTCTTCGGCCACGAGAGCACCGAGACGGTGACCTACGAGGAAGTGCTGTTCATGACCCAGGGCATGGCCCGCGGCTCGAAATTCGGCCTGCGGATGACGGACATGCCCTACATGAGCTACCACTACTCCGAGGAGCAGGCGATTCGGAACGCGGCCCGCTTCGTCAGCGAGGGCCGGGCCGAGGTCATGAAGTGCGAAGGCAATAAGCACCACGCCAAGTACATCGGCGCCATCGTCCGCGCCGGCATCCCGGTGATGGGCCACATCGGCATCACGCCCATGCGGGTGGCCCAGCTCGGGGGCTTCAGCGCCCAAGGAAAAACAGCGGAGCGGGCAGCCGAGCTGGTAGAGGACGCCAAGGCGATGGTCGACGCGGGGTGCTTCTCCATCCTGTGCGAGGTGACCACCTCGGAGGTGTGTGAATACCTGGCCGACACGCTGCCGGTGCCCGTGATCAGCCTGGGCGCGGGCAACAAGGCCGACGGCGTGCACATCATCACTTCCGACCTGTTCAAGTTCTACGACCGTCACACGCCACGCCACTCCAAGGTGTATATGGAGATCTTCCCGGTCATTCAGAAGGTCCTGCAGGACTACCACGACGACGTCGTGGGCCGTCGGTACCCGGGCCCCGAGCATACGGTGTTCATGAAGGAAGAGGAGCTCAAGCGGTTCCGCGACATCGTCGGTTGGCACAAGTAGGCGTAGACGGGCCGCGCGGCTGTCCGCCCGCGCGCTGCGAACCGCCTGAACGGTGGTCGGAGACGAATGGCCCGGCGAGAGGCGCCGATCGCGAGGTCCGAGCCGTGATCGTCGCCTCCGCCGACAGTACCTGATCCGTGACGGAGCAATCCTCCACGACCCGCTGGTTCCTGCTGGCGATCGCGGTTGCGATCATCGCCGTCGGCTTCGGAACGCTCTTCTCGCTGAGCGTCTTCCTCCTCCCCATCGAGGAATCCATGCATTGGCCGCGCGCCGCCCTCTCTGGCGTTGCGATGCTCGGCTGGGTGACGATGGGGATCGGCTCGTTCATCTGGGGAACGCTGTCCGACAGGATCGGCGTCCGCTTCGTCCTCGCCGCCGGCGGGGCCCTGCTGGGTCTCGGCATGGTGCTATCGAGCCAGGCAACCTCGCTCGGCCAGTTCTACATCACGTTCGGCACCATGGTGGGGTTCGCCGTCGGGGCGCTGTACGCGCCCCTCAACTCCGCCGCGGCCCGATGGTTCACGGCACGCCGGGGCCTCGCGGTCGGGATCGTCTCGGCCGGCATTGGCCTCGGCACGTTCGTCATGGCGCCGTTCAGCCGATGGCTCATCAACGTCCATGACTGGCGCGGGGCCATGCTGGTGCTGGGTGACATCGCGTGGCTCGTGATCATCCCCGGCGCGCTGCTGATCCGCGAGACCCCGCGTCGGGATCAGGGGTCTGGCCTTGCGCCGCGCATGTCGACGAGCGAATCACTATCCTCGATCGCGCGGATCAGCCGCGCGCCGCAGTTCTGGGCCATCGCGCTCACACACTTCGCCTGCTGCGCGGCCCATGCCGGCCCCATCTTCCACATGGTCACGCACGTGGCCGAGCAGGGGATCGCGGCGATGTCCGCCGCCACCGTCTTCGGTGTGGCCGGGCTCGCATCCACGGGGGGGCGGATCATGACCGGGGTGCTCGCGGATCGCTTCGGAGCCAAACCGACGCTCGTGGCCATCCTGGGATATCAGGCGCTCACGCTGGCCGGCTATCTGATCGTCGGTGATCTCGGGGCGTTCTACGCCCTCGGGATCGGCTTCGGGATCGCCTACGGTGGCGTCATGCCGCTTTATGCCCTCGTGACGCGGGAGTGCTTCGGTGAGAAGGTCATGGGAACAGCCTACGGCGCCGTCTTCCTCGTCTCCTGCCTGGGGATGGGAGTGGGCACCTTCGGGGGCGGATGGTTCTACGACCGCCTGGGCAGCTATGCCTGGATGTACGGAAGCGCTTTCGCCGTCGGCGGTTTGGCAGTCGTCCTCGCGCTCACCTTGCGCCGTCCCGCCTCCGTGATCGCTTGAGCCGCGGCGCCCCCTCACGCTCTGCGCGGTGAGTGCGAGACGCTCAGGGACTGAACACCTCGATCCAGACTCGCAGCATCACGATAGCGATGATCACCGCCAGCACCGCGCGCAGCACCGAGACGGAGGCGCGCCGGCTGACCCAAGCTCCGAGCGGCGCTCCCGACAGCGAACCCGCGACCACGACGATAGTTGGCCAGAGCGGCACCTGAGCCGTTAGGAGCTTGCCGAGAAAGCCCATCGAAGCCGCCATTCCCGTCATGGCAAGCGAGGTGCCGATGCTGACTCGCACAGGAATCCGCATGATGCCGATGAGCACGGGCACCAAGAGGAAAGCGCCCCCCGCCCCGACCAGGCCCGACATGACGCCGATAAATCCAGGATAGATGACAGCCGCGACTCGGCTGAACGGCACCGAGGCGTGGTGCACACCGTCGGCGAGCCGGGGTGGCGGTACTAACATGAGCGGAAGGGCCACCGTGGTCATGGCCGCGAAGACGCCCAGGAGCACCCGACCGCTCACGTACCGTGAGCCGACGGCACCGATCAGCGCTCCGACAGCCATGGCGGTGCCGCCAACCAGGGTCAGTTGCCGGTGGACGGCAGCCTCGCGTCCGTGGGTCCATGCGCCGACCACCGCCGCGGCCAGCACTTGAGCCATGGTCACGCCGGCGACCAGCTTGATGTCCAGGCTGCCAACCGCGAGGAGCGGCGGCACGTAGTAGAGAAGGGGGATCATCACGACGGCGCCGCCCACTCCCACGAGGCCGGAGGTGAACGCGCCGATCAATCCGAGGCCGAACAGCGTCAGAGCCATCGGCAGGGTCAAGCCGACGTCCCCGTCATTCCTCCTTCATGGTAGTCGGTCACGACCACCATGATATCCCGACCGCCAGGCGGTCAGCGAAGACTCGAATAGTACGCGGCCAGGTCGGTGAAGGTCTCGTCGGGGATGGTCTTCATCAGCGCCTTGAGCGCCGCGAGCGCCGGGTCGCCCGGGCTCCGATTGTCCGCCTTGAACCGCAGCATTTGCTCGCGGAGATAGCCCGGTGGCTGCCCTGTCAGGTTCGGGACGAGCTTGGCCGGATCTCCGCGGCCGTCCGTGCCGTGGCAGACCACGCACTGCACGGAAGCGGTTCGCCCGCGCTCTACCGCGGCCGTCGAGACCTTGATGGGCGTGGGTTGGCGGCTCTGGCCCGCGAAGTACGCCGCGATATCGTCCACGCCCAGGAGCACCACCATTTTGGCGTAGGGCTCCATCTCGGGTGAGGGCCGCTTGCCCCCCGCGTAGTCCCCGATCTGCTTCTTGAAGTAGGCGGGATACGCGCCCGCCAGGCTCGGCATCGAATCCGAGATGCTATTGCCGCCGGTGCCGTGGCAGGCCGTGCACGTGAAGACTTTGGAAAACCCCGGCATGTCGACAGGGCCGCCCGCGGCCGCGCCCGTGACGCCGACGGTCGACAGCACGGCGAGCAGGAAGAGAACGAAGGCGGCGCAGGCAATCAGTCGGTGTCGCGTCGTCATGCGGCGTCCTCCCTAGGCCAGCATGTCGTTCCAGATGCTCTGAGCCCAGCCGACGGCGTGCTGGCCCCACGCCTCGCTTTGCGACGGCGTGAGCTTCTGCTCGATTTGGACGACCTTCCCATTCTCGATTTTGTAGGCATTGACCACCGCGATCGCTTCGCGGTCATTCACCCAGCTATAGCAGGTGTTGCCCGGCGCCATGGCCGGCGGCTCCTTGCCGTTGAGCTGGTGGACGATGGCAATGGCGGCGATCTTGCCCATGTTGTTTGCCACGTTGCCCGACTTGGGGACCGGCAGCCCGATGGTCGAGTCACCGATCACATGGACCCCCTTCTGCTTGACCGACTCGTATGTGAGGTGGTTGACCTCGCACCAACGCTTGTCGGCGCCGACGAGATCCGCCTGAACGGCGATGGTCCCGGCCCGCTGCGGCGGGATCAGATTGATGACGTCGTAGCGGACGCGGTCGAACTCGGTGCGCACTTCCTTCACGCCGGGATCCACGCCGACGACCTTGCTCGACGGCCGGTACTCGATATTGGGATACGCCTGCCACGCCGCCCGGAAGAGTGCCGTCTTGGACACGATGTTCTGATTGGCGTCGAGCACAATCAGTTTGGATTTGGGCTTGTTGTTCTTGAGGTACCAGGCGACCTGGCAGATGCGCTCGTAGGGGCCCGGCGGGCAGCGGTAGGCCACCGGCGGCACCGTGAGGACGAAGACGCCGCCGTCGGACATCGAGTGCAGCTGCGCGGCGAGGGCCACGGTCTGAGGCCCCGCCTTCCAGGCATGGAGCACCTTGTCCTGGTTCTGGGCCAGGCCCTCGACCTGCTCCCACTGGAACTCCACGCCCGGCGAGACGACGAGCCGGTCGTATTCGAGATAGCCCTCGCCCACCCGCACGCGCTTGCGGTCGGGCTCGATCGCAGTCGCCATCTCGTGGATGATCTTCACGTCGTTGCGGCGTAAGCCGGCATACGTGAAGGTCAGGCTCTCGATCTTCCGGACGCCGCTCAGCACGAGATTGCTGAACGGGCACGAGACGAACTCCCGGTTGGGCTCGATCAGGACAACCTCGATCTTGGGATCGAGCAGCCGGACGTATTTGGCCGCCGTGGCCCCGCCCCACCCGCCGCCGATGACGACCACCCGCTGCCCCGACTTGGGGGCGACGTCGCCCTTGACCGTGGCCGCGCATCCGGCCACGCCGGCTCCACCCAGCAGTCCGAGACCCGCGCCGATCGCCGACGCCTTGAGGAACTCCCTGCGAGAGGCGTTCATGGTCATCCCCTCCTCAGCAATTCCGCCTTTCTTGACCGGGATGCCGAGGAACGCTACAAGGGTATATTCTCCCTGTCAAGGGATTAGTTGGGCGGTTAGTGTGCGACGGCCTGCTTGACCTGAGCCAGGATTTTGTCGGGATCGCCCTCGAGATGGATGGGCGGCTCGAGCGCCGGCGGCGGGTTCTTGATGCCGCAGCCGGTGAGGACCAGCAAGGCGCGCGCGCCCGTATCGAGCTGGCCCCCACTCTTGAGCTGGATCAGGGCGGCCAGCGCCGCCGCGGCCTCGGGCGCGGTCCAGATACCCTCGGTGCGCGCCAGCAGCCGCTGCGCCTCGATGATCTCGCGCTCGCTGACGGCGCGAGCGGATCCGCCCGTGTCGCGGAGAATCTTGAGCATCTGGCGCCCCGCGAACGGCCCTGGCACCCGCAGTCCCGGGGCATTGGTAACCGGGTTTTCCCAGAGCGCCGTGTTCTCGGCCTTCTCGTCCCAGGCCTTCACGACCGGCGCGCACCCCTCGGCCTGGACGGCGATGAAGCGAGGCTGGGTGGGCTTGATCCAGCCCATGGCGGCGAGCTCTTCATATGCCTTCCAGATGCCGACGAGCCCGGTGCCGCCGCCGGTGGGATAGAAGAGCAGATCGGGCGCCTCCCAGCCGAACTGCTCGGCCAGCTCGAGGCCCATGGTCTTTTTGCCCTCGAGCCGGTACGGCTCCTTGAGCGTGGCCAGGTCGAACCAGCCGACTTGTGCCGCGACCGAGGCGATGAGCTTCCCCGCCGTGGAAATCGAGCCCTCGACGGTGAACACATGGGCGCCCGCCAGTATCGCTTCGGCGATCGCCGCCTCGGCGGTGCCGCGCGGGACCACGACGGCGACGGGCACGCCGGCCCTTGCCCCGTACACGGCCGCGGCGCCGCCCGCATTGCCCGCCGACGGAATCATCAGACCCTTGACGCCCAGCGTCCGTGCCTTGGTCACCGCCATGCCGAGTCCGCGCGCCTTGAAAGAGCCGGTGGGATTCTGCCCTTCGTCCTTGGCCCAGAGGTGGCGCAGCCCGAGGTGGGCGGCGAGTCGCGGCAGCGGAAGCAGCGGCGTGCCGCCCTCGCCCAGCGTCACCGGCTCTTCATTGGGGCCCAGCGGCAGCAGCTCGCGGAAGCGGTACATCCCGGGCGGACGCTGCTTGAGATCGTCCTTGCTCACCGCTTTGGTGACTCTCTCGAGATCGTAGCGCACGGCCAGCATCTGGCCGCATTTGACGCAGACGGTGAGGACCTGGCCGGCCTCGTGGCGGTGACCGCAGACCGTGCACTCGATGTGGGAGACGAAGCCCATCTAGTGCTTCTCGACCTTCTCCTTCTCGGCCTTGGCGGCGGCGACCACCTTCTCGGCGAGATGGGCCGGCACTTCCTCGTAATGGGAGAACTCCATCGAGTAGCCGCCCCTGCCGCCGGTCATGGAGCGCAGCGAAGACTCATACGTCAGCATCTCGGCCATCGGCGCCTGGGCGCGCACGGACACGGTCTCACCCTCGGGCTCCATTCCCACGATGCGGCCGCGCCGGCCATTCAGATCGCCGATGACGTCGCCGGCGTTCTCCGCGGGCGCCGTCACTTCCACGTTCATGATCGGCTCGAGGAGGACGGGCTTGGCCTCCATGAACCCCTTCTGCAGGCCCATGCTGGCCGCGATCTGGAAGGCCATATCGGAAGAGTCCACGTCGTGGTAGGAGCCGTCGTACAGCGAAACCTTGAGGTCCACGATTGGATAGCCTGCCAGGATGCCGCGCTTCATGCACTCGCGCACGCCCTTTTCCACCGACGGGATGTAGTTGCGCGGGACGGAGCCGCCGAAGATGTCGTCGACGAACTCGAAGCCGCCGCCCCGCTGGAGCGGCTCGACCTTGAGCCACACGTCGCCGTACTGGCCGCGGCCGCCGGTCTGCTTCTTGTACTTGCCCTGCACCTCGGCGCGCCCCTTGACGGTTTCCTTGTAGGGGATGCGCGGCGGCAGCACGGTGACGTCCACGTTGTACTTGCGCTTCATGCGCTCCACGGTCACTTCCACGTGGAGCTGGCCGATCCCCGAGACCAGGAGCTGCTTCGTCTCCGGGTCGAAATGATGGTGCAGCGTCGGGTCCTCCTCCTCCATCCGGTGCAACGCCGTCGAGATCTTGTCCTCGTCGCCGCGGCTCTTGGGCTGGATCGAGAAGGAGATCGAAGGCTCCGGGAAGGCGATGGCGGGCAGCACCACCGGGCGGGCCTCATCGCAGAGCGTGTCGCCGGTGAGCGTGTCCTTGAGCTTGGCGACCACGCCAATCTCCCCCGGCCCCAGCGACTCCACCGGCTTCTGGGTCTTGCCCTGCAGCCAGCCGACGTGCCCCACGCGTTCCTTCACGTCGCGTGTGGAGTTGAACAGCTGGCTGTCGGCCTTGAGCGTGCCCGAGTAGACGCGGAAGAGCGAGAGCCTGCCGACGTGGGGGTCGGACACCGTCTTGAAGACCAGTGCCGCCAGCGGCGCCTTGGGGTCTGGCGCGCGCTTCGCGGCGCTCTTGCTCTTGGGGTCGATGCCCTCGACCTCGCCCTGATCGGCGGGCGACGGGAACTCGTCGACGATCAGGTCCAGCAGCGGCTGCACGCCGATGGCGCGCGTGGCCGAGGCCGCCAGGACCGGCACCAGGGTCCCGGCCGCGATCGCCTTGCGCAGCGCCGCGACCATCTCGGGCTCGGCAAGGGAGCCCTCCTCCAGATACTTGGCGAGCAGGTCATCGTCGGTCTCGGCCACCGCCTCCACCAGCTTCTCGCGGTAGGACTTGGCCGTGTCCATGAGCTCGCCCGGAATGTCAGTCTCGGTCGTCTTTCCGCCGGCGGTCGTATAGGCCTTCATGGCGACCAGGTCCACCACTCCGCTGAAGCCCGCTTCGCTGCCGACGGGCACCTGGAGCGGGCAGAGGCAACCTTTGAGGCGCTTCTGGAGCGACTCGAGTGTCCGGAGGAAGTCGGCGCGCTCACGATCCAGCCGATTGATCACGACCACGCGGGGCAGGCTGTACTCGTTGGCGAATTTCCACACCTTCTCGGTCTGCACCTGCACGCCGGCCACGCCATCCACCACGATGACGGCCCCGCCCACCACGCGCAGCCCGCCGCGGGCGTCGGCCACGAAGTCGCCGTACCCGGGGGTGTCGACGAGATTGAGACGATGGCCCTTCCAATCACAGTAGGCCACCGAGGTGTTGAGCGAGATCTTGCGCTTGATTTCGTCGGGATCGAAGTCCGTGGTGGTGGTGCCGTCCTCGACCTTGCCGAGACGGTTCACGGCGCCACACGCGAACAGGATGGACTCGACGAGGGATGTCTTGCCGACTCCGCCGTGGCCGGCGAAGCCGACGTTTCGGATCTTGCCGATCTCCAGAGCCATGCCTGCCTCCCCTTGGACCTAGCCCGAACGATGGAACACCAGAAGAAGGAAGAGGGCGATGTGGGCGGATGCTACCACATGGTGGGGGAGCGATAAAGGGGGCGCCGGCCGGCGCCCCCGGGCGCCTCTGCGTGCTGCGCCGAGGCCCTATTGCTGCCGGCCGCGCATGGAGGCGGGCTGGCCGGGGAGCTTGAGGGTCTTGCCCGTATTGACGACGCGGACGCCCTTCTTGGTCTTCTCCACCTTGAGGATGGACACGTCGCTGTCGATGTAATTGCCAACGTAGAGGTACTGGCCGTCGGGGCTCCAGACGGCGCCCTCCGGCAGCCCCTTGACCTCGACTTCGTCGAGCTTGGTCACCGTCTTGTAGTCGATCTTGAGGATGACCACGCTGCCCTGGCGGTTGTAGAACCAGGAATTCTGCGGGCCATCATTGCCGCGCAGCAGCATCACCGCGGCGAGGTCGCCCTTGGGACTGATGGCGAGGCCCTCGGGCGCGTCGCCCACGACCACGCGGTCGATCACGCGCGGCGGCGTCGCCTCGAGGTCGATGACGCTGACCGTGTCGATGTTCCCGTCCGAGCGGCCGGCATTGCCATTGTCGGCCGTCAGCGCGATGGTGCCGAGCGGCGAGACGTCCACGTTATAGGGCCAGAGCCCCACGTTCATGTTGTGCTTGGTGTCGGTGACTTTCTGCCCGTCCACATTGAGCACGGCGATCTTGTGGCCGGGAAACTTGGCCGCGAGCGCGCGCTTGCCGTCAGGGGTGAAGGCTACATGGGAGACCATCTCGCCCATGGGCACGGTGTCGACGAGCTTGACCTCCTTGCCCTGGATGCTCAGGACGCTGATGGAGTTGTCAGCGCGATTGGCGATGAGCGCGAGATCACCCTTGGGATTGATGCTGAGGCCCGAGGGCTGTTTCCCCACCTCGACCGTCGCGATGTGGGCGGGCGGGCTAGCCGTCAGGTCGATCACGTAGAGCTTGTTGTCCGGCACCCCCTTCCACTTCTCACCGTCCTTTTGCCAATCCAGCGAGTTCGCCACGATGGCGAGCTTCTGGTCGGGCGTGATGGCGAGGTTGGTTGGCGGGCCGACAATCGTGTTCATCAGTGGCAGGCTCACGACGATCTTCGGCGCCTCGCGACTGCTGATGTCCACAATGGTTACCGAGTCCTTGCCGGGGGGCCCGAAGACGATGTTGCCGGCCTTGTCAAAGGTGGCTTTGTTGTCATTGCCGATGATCATCAGCTGGGCGTGGGCCGCGTTCGGCCACATCACGAGCAGCGTGACGAGGGCGACCAGGACGGCGCCCCAACGTGTCGGCGAGCCGGTTTGCTCCGTGTTCATAGAGGTCTCCTTTCCCCGGGGTGGCAGGGCAGTGACGCGCGGAGAACATAAGCGCAGGACCCGGGGTTGTCAATCGCCTTTAGGCGGGCGGAAGCGGACGGAGGCTACGGACGGACGATCTTGCTGGCGAGAACGCCGATGCTCTCGACCTCGGCCTCGATCCGGTCGCCGGCCTTGAGGAAGTTGCCGCTGGCGGCGCCCACGCCGTCGGGCGTCCCCGTGGCGATGATGTCGCCGGGAAGCAGGGTCATGGATTGCGAGAGCACTTCGATGCACTGGGCCACGGGGAAGATCATCTTGGAGGTGTGACTCGATTGGCGCACCTTGCCGTTGACACGGAGGGAGATGCCCAGGGCCTGAGGGTCCGGGAGCTCGTCTGTCGTGACGAGAACCGGGCCCATGGGGCAGAAGGTATCGAGCGATTTGCCCTTGAACCATTGATTGTGGCGCTTCTGGAGATCGCGCGCGGTCACGTCATTGATCACCGTGTAGCCGAAGACATGCTTGAGCGCTTCGTCGGGCGGGATGTCCCGCCCCCCCGGGCCGATCACCACCGCCAACTCGACCTCGTAGTCGAGCTCCTTGGTCACGGCGTGGTGGACCACGTCGTCTCCCGGCCCGACCACCGTCGTGCTGGGCTTGGTGAAGTAGACGGGATACTCGGGCACGGCGGCGCCACGCTCGGCGGCGTGGTCGGCGTAGTTGCGGCCGAGGCAGAAGATGTTCCGGGCGGGCGACGGGATGGGGGCCAGGAGGCGAACGCGCTTGAGGGGATAGGCGAGCCGGCGCTTGGCCAGCTCCTCAATGGCCTGCTGGTCCGCCAGCCGCTTGCCGTACTCCCAGGCCTCGCGCGCGACAGTGAGCGTCGCCTCACCGCCCTGGATCAGCTCCAGCATGGTGCGTGGAAAGCCGCCGCGGCCCCGCCTGATCGCGCCGCGCTGCGCGGCCAGCTCCTTCGCCAGGCCGCCCAGGTCCAGCACGCGCTCGTGCCACACGGCTCCGAGCTTGGGCTCACCACGGCCGCGACGGAACGTGACGAGGTGCACGGGTGCGCCTAGCCGCTGACCGCGACGGCGCCGCTGCGGGGGGGCAGCGTCTTGCCGGCCGACTTGGCCATGTCCTCGAGCTCGCGGGGCAGGCCGAAGCGGACGTCCTCTTCGACCACGTGCACCTCGCGCACGGCGGCCTGGCACATCCGGCCCAGCTCGTTGACGACTTCGGTGACCAGGAACTCAGGAGTCGAGGCGCCCGCCGTGACACCGACACGGCCGGCGTCCTCGAGCCACTCGGCCCGGATGTCGTTCTTGTCATTGATCAGGTAGGACGGCGTCCCCATCACCGTCGACACCTCGACCAGCCGGTTGGCATTGGAGCTATTGGCCGCACCGATGACCAGCAGCACGTCCACCTCGCCGGCGACGGTCTTCACCGCCGCCTGCCGGTTCTGGGTGGCGTAGCAGATGTCGTCTTTCGCCGGGCCCACGATCTTCGGGAAGCGGCGGCGGAGCGCCTCGACGCAGTCTCGCGTGTCGTCCACGCTGAGCGTCGTCTGGGTCAGGTACGCGACCTTGTCCGGATCGGCCACGTTCAGCCTGTCCACGTCCTCGGGATGGGCGATGAGGAACATCCGGTCCGGCGCCTCGCCCATGGTCCCGACCACCTCGTCGTGATCGGCATGGCCCACCAGGATGATGGAGTAGCCTTCACGGGCATACCGGATGGCTTCGAGATGCACTTTGGTCACGAGGGGGCAGGTGGCGTCGATGACGCGCAGCCCGCGCCGCAGCGCCTCGGCGCGCACCGCGGGGGATACGCCGTGGGCGCTGAAGATCACCGTGGCATTGTCCGGCGCCTCGTCGAGCTCGTCCACGAAGTGGGCGCCTTTGGCCCGCAGGGCTTCCACGACATGCCGGTTGTGAACGATCTCCCGGCGGACGTAGATCGGGTGCGGGCAGACCTGCAGGGCCAGCTCGACGATGTCAATGGCTCGGTCGACACCGGCGCAGAAGCCGCGCGGCCCGGCGAGGATAATCTGCTGCAGCGGCGTGGTGCTCATTGGCTCCTCGATCCCTGTGAGGCGTTTCTGCCAGTATAACGGGCGGGGCCAGGCCCCTCAACCCGTCACTTGAAGTAGTAGATCAACCCGATGACCCCCGAGTCGGAGTTGAAGCCCCGATTGGGGGTGGAAGTGCCGCCGTTTGAGATGTGCTGAAATCGGTAGCCGGCGCTGACCGCCATCTGCGGGGTCACGAAGTAGGACAGTCCGGCGCCCGCCTCGAGGACAAAGGTGAACGCCGAGCGGATCTCCTTGACCTTCAGGTTCGTCCCGCCCGCCCCTGCCGTTGCCTCGATGTAGGGCGCCAAGGGACCGAAGCCGAGCACGTGATAGCGCAGGGCCAGCTTGAGCCCCTCGGCCGTGGCCGTGTCGGGCTCGAGATAATACTGGAACCAGCCCTCCAGTCCGGTCTCGAGCGCGCCCTTGATCCAGCCCTTGCCGAACTGGTCGAAGGGAAAGTAGCCGAGGCGCGGCTCGACGTTGACGAAAGAGACGCCGGAGATCGTCCGGTGGTTCTCGACATTGTTCTGCTCGCCGCCGCCCACCTGCAGGCCCAGCGCCCAGGTGCCCTTGGTGAGCACCGTCTCGGCGTCCACGGCCGCCGCCGCCATCGGCACGGCGCAGGCCAGAAGCAGCGCCCCCAGCGCGGCGCGGCTCAGCATGCAAGCTCGGGACATGTCGGCTCTCTCATCCTTGTGGATCGATGAACACCTTCAGTGCCTGCCCACGCTCCATCAGACCGAGAGCCTCGGGCACCTGCCGGAGGCCCATGCGGTGACTCAGCAGCCCGTCGGGTGCAACCGTGCCGGCTTCGAGCAGTTCCACAGCCCGCCGGATCAGCGCGGGAGTGTGATGGAAGGCTCCGAGCAACGTCAGCTCATCATAATGCGCCCGGCGCGTGTCTATCTGCACCGTTGTGCCGGGCGCACAGCCCCCAAAGAATACCACGGCCCCCCCTTTTCCCACGGCAGCCACGGCGCGCTCCCAAACCTCAGGGCGGCCTGTCGCGTCCACGGCCACATCCACCCCGCGGCCGACGGTAAGCCGCAGGATTTCTTGAGTTATATCCGGGAACTGCAGACTGTCGAGACATTCCGCGAGGCCAAGCCGCCGGACCTGATCGAGCCGCCATCCGGCCTTGCCGACCAGGAAAACGCGGGCCCCGCGTTCAGCGGCCACCATCGCCAGCAGACATCCCTGCGGGCCGTGGCCAAACACGGCCACCGTCATGCCGCGCTCCACGCGGCCGCGCTCGATGCCCAGCAGGGCGCAGGCCAAGGGCTCGGCGCATGCCGCGCGCGCCGCCGGCAGCTGAGGCCCGATGGCCACCACGTTCTTCTCCACCAGCCGCGGGGGCAGCGCGATGAATTCGCCGTAGGCGCCGTTGACGAAGAGCAGATCCTCGCAGAGATTGGGCCGCCCCGCACGACAGAGCGGGCAGAGGCCGCATGGCGCCGAATTGGCGGCGGCCACGCGGTCGCCTTCCCGGAGCCCGTGGACGCCACGACCGACCGCCGACACCGTGCCGGCGAACTCATGGCCGAATACGGTGGGCAGGTGCGGGATCATCACCGGGTGGCCCCGGCGCAGCGTCTTGACGTCGGTGCCGCAGGTGAGCGCCGCCTCCACGCGGACGACGATCTCCCCTGCGCCGGGCTCGGGCGTCGGGATTTCTTCGAAGCGGAGATCGCCCGGGCCGTAGAAGACTTGCGCTTTCACGGCTCGATATAGACCTTCACGGCTGCCTGGCGCCGCATGAGGGCGACGCCGTCGGCGAGCCGCCCAAGCGGCAGGCGGTGGCTGATGAGGCCGGCCACGCTGATCGCGCCGCTCGACAGCAGATCAAACGCCTCCGCCAGATCGGCCGGGGATGACGAATAAGTCGCGGTGATCGTGAGCTCGCGGTGGTAGAGCGTTTCCAGGGGGAGCGGTAGCGCGTCCCCGTCGCCGCCGGCGAAGTAATGGAGCGCGCCGCCATCCCTCACCCGCCCCGCCGCCCAGGCCAGGACCGCGGCGCCGCCGGCGGTGATGATGACGGCATCGGCGCCACGGCCGTCGGTTGCCCCGCCCAGCGCCGCGTCGAGCGCGGCCTCATCGTCGGGAACCTCGGCACCCAAGCGTCGCCCCAGCTCGCGCCGCTCGGCCACAAGATCGCTGCCCAGGGCCCGCACGCCGCGGATTCGCAGCAACTGGAGGAAGAGACAGCCGATGGAGCCGAGCCCGACCACCAGCGCCGTGTCGCCCTCGCCGAGTCCGGTGCGGCGGATGGCGCGGAGGCAGCACGCCAGGGGCTCGGTGAACGAGGCGGCCTCGTCGGTTAGATGGTCGGGAATCAGGAAGGTCGCGTGCTCGACATTGGCGGCGGGCACCCGGCACAGCTCGGCGAAGCCGCCAGGATCGAGGTTGCTCTGCTTGAAGGCTCGGCACATGGAGGGGCTGCCGCGCCGGCAGTAGTGGCAGCGGAAGCAGGGCACGTGGTGGGCCGCGACCACCCGCTGGCCGAGCGCGAATCGGATGACGCCGGGCCCCACGCTGGCCACCTCGCCCACCACCTCGTGGCCGAAGACGGCCGGCAGAGACGCGGCGCCGCCCGAGAACTTGGCGATGTCCGATCCGCACAGACCGCAACCGCGAACCCGGATCACGAGCTCGCCCGCACCGGCCGTGGGCTCGGGCCAGTCGCGCAGCTCGATCGCTCCCGGCCCCGAATAGACCGCTGCCTTCAAGGCCGCGCTTTGGCCGCCTGCCGCTCGCCCCAGCGCGCCTTGACCCAGCAGCGGAGCGCGATGGCGACTTTACGGTGCGCCGGCAGGGCAACGCGCTCGCCGAAGACCTGGAACCGGCGCTTTTCCATGGCCCGCAGGAGCGCGAAGTATGTCTGCCCCATGATCTCGGCGGCGAACAGGCGGGGCCGGTCGCCGGTCGGCAGCGCGGCCCAGGCGCGGCCGTAGTATTCGCGCGCCCGCGCCGCTTCGAAGCCCATGAGCGCCGCGAACTCGGGCGTGTACCGGCCCGCGGCCAGATCCTCGGCGGTGACGCCGAAGCGGCGCAGGTCCTCCTGGGGCAAATAGACGCGGCCCGCGCGCGCGTCGGCCTGGACGTCGCGCAGGATATTCGTCAGCTGCAGCGCGATGCCGAGGTTGACGGCGTACTCGCGGGCGCGCGGATCGAAGTAACCGAAGATCTCGATGCAGCACAAACCCACCGCGGATGCCACGCGGTAGCAGTACGGATAGAGGGTCTCGAAGGTCTCGTAGGCGGCGTGGTCGAGGTCCATCTCGACCCCGGCGATGATCTCTTCGAGCGCCGCGCGGGGGATGGGAAAGAGACGCAGGGCCTGTTGCAGCCGCTGCGCGGCAGGATGCTCCGGGACACCGCCGTACACCCGCGCAATCTCGTCGCGCCAGCGGGCCAGCTCGCGGCGCTGGGCATCGCGATCCTGGCCCAGGTCCACGGCGTCATCGACGATGCGGCAGAACGCATAGACGGCATAGATCGCCTCGCGCTGGGGCCGGGGCAGGCAGAGAAAAGCGTAGAAGAAATTCGAGCGGCTCCGCCGCGTGAGCCGCGAAACGAATTGTCCCGCGTTCATGCTGCCCGGCTTGGCGAACGGGCCGGGCGCGGCGCATAACCGCGCTCGACGAACCACGCCACGGCCTCTTCGAGCGCCTGCTCGACGGGCGTCTGAGGCAGCCCCAGCTCGGTCACGGCCTTGGCCGCGCTGAAGTACATGCGCTTGCGCGCCATGCGCACCGCGGTGAGCGGCACCTGCGGGGGCCGACCGGTGATCCGGGCGACGCCCTCCATGCCCGCCGCCGCGAGCCAGGCGACCGAATACGGGACGCGCAGGCGCGGCGCGCGGATGCCCGTCAGCGCGGCCAGCATGCCGAAGATTTCGAGCAGCGAGAGGTTCCGGTTGCCCAGGATATAGCGCTCGCCCACACGACCGCGCTCGGCGGCCAGAATGTGTCCGCGGGCTACGTCGCGCACGTGCACGATATTGAGTCCCGTGTCGACCGAGGCGAACATTTTGCCTTTGAGAAAGTCCACGATCATCTGTCCCGTGGGTGTGGGCTTGATGTCCCACGGCCCGATGGGAGCGGAAGGATTGACCGTGACGATGGGCGCCCCGCGCGCCGCCAGCTCGTCGGCCGCGCGCTCGGCCAGGAATTTCGAGGCCTTGTAAGCCCCGATCATGTCGGCGAGGGACACCGGCGTGCGCTCGTCCCCCGGCGTGCCGTCCTTGGGAATGCCGGCGGCGCCGACGGTGGAGGTGTAGACGATGCGCTCGGCGCCGGCCTCGGCGGCCGCGGCCAGAACGGTCCGCGTGCCGTCCACGTTGGCGCGGTAGAGCACGGCGGGGTCGCGGGCCCAGAGCCGGTAGTCGGCCGCCACGTGATAGACGCGGCGCGCGCCGGTGACCGCGACGCGGATCGAGGCGGCATCGAGCAGATTACCCTCGACGATTTCGACGCGGCAGCCCGCCAGTGCGCGGCGGTCGCCGCCCGGGCGGGCGAGCACGCGCACAGCATGGCCGTCGGCGAGCAGCTCGCGAACGAGGTTGGCGCCGACGAAGCCGGTCCCGCCGGTCACGAGCACGTCCACGGCCGAGTCTAGCCGATGAAGACGGCGAGAAGGGCCGCGACGGCTCGAAGCGCCTTGCGCGTGCTGTGATTGAGAGCAAGCGCGCGCGGCAGGACGGTCGGCCGGGAAGCCATCAGCGCCAGCGCGCGACCCGAGCGCAGCTTTCCCTCGGCGGTCACGAGGCCGACCAGCTCGGGCGGGAGGCTCTGGTTGGCGCCGTCCGACACGCCCCGGATGACCAGCGAAGGACAACCGGCGGCGGCGGCGCGCGCCAGGATCAGGGCGGACTCCATATCCGCCGCGAGCGCGCCGGTATGGGTGTGCAGCTCGGCCTTGGCCTCCGGCGTGCCGACGACGTCACGCGTGGTGACGAGCACGCCGGTCCGCGCGGCGGCGCGCACCCGCGCCGTGGCGGCCCCCAGCGCGCGGCGATGCTGAGACGGGGTGACATTGTAGAGCTCGCCGGTGGGCGCCAGCACGCTCTCGGGGATGACGAGATCACCGGGGCGGAGTCGGAGGTCGAGGGCGCCGCAGACCCCGGCCGAGACGATCACGGGTCGCTTGACGGCGTCGATGAGACGGGGCCAGCGGGCGTCGAGCAGGCCAGCGCGGAGCCCGACCGGCGCGACCAGGACGCCGTCCCGGCCGAACGCCAGGAACGGCAGGGACGGTAGGATGGGGAACTCGAGCTCGCGGGCCAGCGCGCGAGCTTCGAGCTCAACCCCGGTGAGGATCAGAATTCCGCTCACTCCGCTCCACGCCGGACCCCGGGGCCCGCTCGGCTTTCTCCCGCTCCCGGCGCTCCACCCAGGCCTTCCAGCTATTGCCGGCGGCGGTGTCCTTGCCGGTGAATTTGATGGTCGCGATCTCGGCGTAGGGGATGGTGATGGGCCCTTCGCCCGTCTCGTCGAACATCTGGATGAACGGCCGGGGCGCCATCGCGTTGCGGTTGAAGATGTAGCCGACGATCTCGCCGCCGTCGGTTTTGACCACGGTGGTATTGCCGCGGTAATCGAACGCGAACTCGACGACCTCGGCGAGGCTCAGATAACTGCCGATCTCCGGCACCCAGCCTTCTAACGTCATCTCTCGGAATGCTCCTGCTGACCCGGTTCTAGAGCTTGCCGGTGAGGGTGGCGGCCACCGTCTCGCCGAAAGCCCTCAGCGAGCCGAAGGTTTCGTCCACCGCCGTCGCTTCGTACCCGCAGTGGACCATGCAGTCTTGACACTTCTCGTTGCCGCTCTTGCGCCCGTACTGCTCCCAGGGCGTGGTCTCCATCAGCTCCTGGAAGCTTTCGGCGTAGCCTTCCTGGAGCAGATAGCAGGGCCGCTGCCAGCCGAACATGTTGTACGTCGGGTTGCCCCACGGCGTGCACTCGTAGTCCTTCTTCCCCATCAGAAAGCGCAGGAAGAGCGGTGACTGATTGAACTTCCACCGCCGCCTGGGATTCGAGAGCATGTCGCTGAAGAGCTGGTTGGTCTTCGCTCGCCGCAAGAAATGCTCCTGATCGGGCGCCTTCGAGTAGCTGTAGCCCGGCGAGAGCATCATCCCCTCGACGCCGAGGCTCATCATCTCGTCGAAGAACTCCCTCATGCGCAGGGGCGAAGCCCCGTCGAACAGCGTCGTGTTGGTCGTCACGCGGAAACCGCGCGCCAGCGCCGCCTTGATGCCGTCGACGGCTTGGTCGTACACCCCCTCGCGGCACACCGCCTCGTCGTGCTCCTCGCGCAGGCCGTCCATGTGAATGCTGAAGGAGAGATACTTCGACGGCGTGAAGAGAGCCAGCTTTTCCTTGAGCAGGATCGCGTTGGTGCAGAGGTAGATGTACTTCTTCCGCTTCACCAGCCGTCCCACCAGCTCGGCAATGTCCGGGTACATGAGCGGCTCGCCGCCCGGGATGCTCACCACGGGCGCGCCGCATTCGTCCACCGCCTTGAGGCACTGCTCCACCGTCAGGTGCTTCTTGAGGATCTGAGCCGGGTACTGGATCTTGCCGCAGCCGGCGCAGGCCAGGTTGCAGCGGAAGAGCGGCTCCAGCATGAGCACGAGGGGGTAGCGCTTCCGGCCGGCCAGCTTCTGCCGGATCACGTATGACGCCACCGTGTACATCTGCGACACTGGCACGCTCATCTTCTCTCCACTCCTCTATCGTGTGCTGGCCCCTAGGGCCGGGGCGACGGCGGCAGCCGGGCGCTGGATTCCGCAGACGCCATGCTGCCCTTTAACCCGTACCATACCAAAAAACCAATGACATGCACGAGTATTCCGGCTCCGGTCAAGACCCACTCCCCAATCCACATCGTAATAAGAAGATTGAAGAGCAGTACCCCATAGTAGAGGCCGATTCCAGGGCCCGGGGTGGCCGCGGCGCCCCGGGTCACCGCGACATATCCGCCCACGATGGCCCACCCGACCAGAGCCCAACCCGCGAAGTTGGACAGCGGAACACCGAAATAGATGCCGCCGGCGGGGTAGAAGAAGATTTCCCCGAGGAACCAGCGAGCCCCGCGCACCGCCAGTGGATCGATGACAATGTCCAGGAGCATCATCAAGACGCCCGCCAGCAAGACGACACGGGCGCCTCGCGCGGCGCCGAGCGCACGCCGGGCCAGACAGTAGGAGGCATACGCCAGAAACGGAAACGATAGCGAATCGAAGAACGGAACATTCGCCAGGAAGAGCTCACGGCCCCGGGTGGCGTCGGTATAGTGATAGAGCCCGAAGGGCAACCCCACGCGGGTGGAAGCGTATTCGCTCGCGAAGGCCACGAGCCAGCCCCAAAGCAGGAATCCCAGCGCCCGCCCCGGTCCCAGATCGCGGGAGCCGAACGCGAGGAACGCGACGAGAAAGACAAACACGTACGGCCGGAGGAGCAGGGTGCCCCAGAGCAGCGAGAGGAAAGTGGGCAGGTCGGTCACCGGCAAGGATACTCGGTCATCGAGACGCCACGTTACTCAAGTCCGTCCGTATTTTCAACAACCTGGCTCGCATCCGCCCCGCGCTATGCTAGTATCTAGCGATGTTTTCGGCCAGGCTCGATTCACGCGCATGACTCCGTCCACGGTCGTTCACGTCGCGGTCGACACCGCCATCGAGCGGGCCCAGCAGTTCCTCCTCTCCGCCCAAGCCCCCGACGGCCACTGGGTCGGGGAGCTCGAAGCCGACAGCACCATCACCAGCGAGTACCTGCTCTTCTGCCATCTGACGGACAGGGTGGACCGCGAGCGGGAACGGAAGATGGTGACCTATCTTCGCGGGGAGCAGCTGCCGGACGGGGGTTGGAGTCTCTACGAGGGAGGGGTTTCGAATCTCTCGGGCACGATCAAGGCGTATTTCGCCCTCAAGGTGGCCGGCGTGTCATCGGACGACCCGGCGATGGCGGCGGCTCGCGCGCTGATTCGGGAGCGGGGCGGGCCGGTCGAGGCCAATGTCTTCACCAAGATCTTACTGGCGCTGTTCGGGGAGTTCGACTGGTCGGGCATCCCCGCGATGCCGGTGGAGATCATGCTGCTGCCGCGCTGGTCCTATTTCAACCTGCTCGAGGTCTCGTACTGGTCCCGGACGGTCATCGTCCCGCTGTTGATCCTGATGGACAGCAAGCCCGTCCGGCGCCTGCCCCAGTCCTGCCGCCTCGACGAGCTGTGGCCGGTGCCCCGCCACCGTGCGAGCCTGCGCTTTCACCGCGTGCCGCGGCCGTTTTCGCCCAAGACGTTCCTCTGGAAGAACTTCTTCATCGGCGTGGACGACTGCCTCAAGGGATGGGAGCGCCTCGGGCCGCGGCCCCTGCGGGCGCGCGCCGTCGAGGCGGCGCGGCGCTGGCTCGAGGACCGGCTCGCCGTGCCGGGCGGCCTGGGCGGCATCTTCCCCGCGATGACGAACTCGGTCTTGGCGCTGCGAACGCTCGGCTACCCGGACGATCACCCGCTGATCCGGGGGCAGATCAAAGAGATCGAGGCGCTGGGCATCGAGTCGGCCCAGTCGCTGCACTATCAGCCCTGCGTCTCGCCGGTGTGGGACACGGCGCTGGCCATCAATGCGCTCATCGACTCGGGCCTGCCGGCCGACCATCCGCAGCTCAGGCGCGCGGCGGACTGGCTGATGGACGAGCAGATCACCGTGCCCGGCGACTGGCAGATCAAGCGCCCAAACGTGCCGCCCGGCGGCTGGCCGTTTCAGTACCACAACGACTTCTACCCGGACCTGGACGACACGGGCATGGCGCTGATGGCCATCGAGAAGACGAGCGGCCTCGACCCGGAACGTCGACAGCGCTGCGTCGGGCGCGGCCTGGCGTGGTTTCTCGGCATGCAGGGCAATGACGGCGGATGGGGATCGTTCGATGCCGACAACAACCGGCTCATCTTCAACAATATCCCGTTCGCCGACCACGGAGCCCTGCTCGATCCCTCGACCGAGGATCTCACGGGGCGCGGCCTCGAGCTGCTGGGCACGCTGGGCTTCGGCGCGGATCACCCCGCGGCGCGGCGCGCCCTGGGCTTCATCCGACGCACCCAGGCGGCGGAGGGCTCGTGGTACGGGCGCTGGGGAGTGAATCACATCTACGGCACCTGGTCGGTGATGCGCGGGCTGGCGGCCATCGGAGAGGACCTGTCGCGACCCTACGTGCGGCGCGCGGTGGCCTGGCTCCTCAAGCGGCAGAATGCGGATGGCGGCTGGGGCGAGACGCTCGCCTCCTATGACGATCCCGCGCTGGCCGGCCGGGGCGATTCCATCCCGAGCCAGACGGCATGGGCGCTTCTCTCGCTATTCGCGGCGGGGCACACGGAGGGACCGGAGGTGGAGAACGGCATCCGCTACCTGATCGCCACCCAGGCCGCGGACGGCTCCTGGGAGGACCCGCTCTGGAACGGCACGGGCTTCCCGCGTGTGTTCTATCTCAAGTACCATTATTACGCCAGGTACTTCACCGTCTGGGCACTGGGTGTCTATCGGAGCTCCCAGCGGAGCACGGACTCGTGAACGATCCCGACGCTCGGCCCTTTCCGCTTCCCGTGCGGCCCGTCGAAGCCCTCGGCCGGCTCGCGCTCTACGTCGTCGAAGCCCTCGGCCGGTTCGGCCGATTCCTGATTCAGGCGGTGACCTTCACCTTCGTCCCTCCGTTCAAGGTGGGTCGCCTGCTGAACCGCATTCATTTCATCGGGTTCCGCTCGTTGACCATCGTCATCCTCACCGGGGGTTTCACCGGCATGGCCCTCGGGCTGCAGCTGTACCTCACGCTGATCCGCGTCGGCTCCGAGGCCTTCGTGGGGCCGGGCGTCGGGCTCGCGCTCGTGCGCGAGTTGGGCCCGGTGCTGAGCGCGGTCTTCGTCACCGGCCTGGCCGGCTCGGCCCTCACCGCCGAGATCGGCATCATGCGGATCACCGAGCAGATCGACGCCCTGCAGGTGATGGCGCTGAACCCCATGCGCTACCTCGTGGTTCCCGCGATGGTGGCGGGCGTGATCACCTTCCCTATGATGACCGCCCTTTTCGACGTGGTCGGCATCTACGGCGGCTATGTCGTGGCGGTGCACCTGCTGGGCCTGTCGCCCGGCACCTACTTCGGCGAGATGCAGTCGTTCACCGACATGACGGACGTGATGGTCGGGTTCTGGAAGTCGCTCGCCTTCGGCATCCTCGTCCCCTGGGTCTGCACTTACAAGGGGTTCCACTGCGGGCACGGCGCGGAAGGTGTGGCGCGCGCCACCACCGAGGCGGTCGTGCTGTCCTGCGTGCTGATCCTCGTGTTCAACTACTTCCTGGGCTCGGTGCTGCCGTGATCCGCGTCGAGAAGCTGTACAAGCGCTTCGGCCGGCAGGAGGTCCTGCGCGGCGTCAACCTCGAGGTCGCCACCGGCGAGATCATGGCCATCATCGGCCGGAGCGGCAGCGGCAAGACGGTCTTGCTCAAGCACCTGCTGGGCCTTCTGCACCCCGACGCGGGCCGCATCCTCGTGGACGGGACCGATATCACGCACCTGCGCGGCACGGCGCTCGAGCCGGTACGGCGACGCTACGGCGTCGTCTTCCAGGGCGGGGCGCTCTTCGACTCCATGTCGGTGTTCGAGAACGTGGCTTTCCCCCTCCGGGAAAAGACCCGGCTGAGCGGCGCCGAGATTCGAGAGCGGGTCGAGGAAAAGCTCGCGCAGGTGGGGCTGTCCGAGATGGGGCACAAGAACCCGGCCGAGATCTCGGGCGGCATGCGCAAGCGCGTCGGCATCGCCCGCGCGCTGGTGACCGATCCGGAGATCGTGTTCTTCGACGAGCCGACGACGGGGCTGGATCCCATCCTCGTCAACACCATGCATCACCTGATTCGCGAGCTGCACCAGAAGTCGCGTTTCACCGCCGTGATCGTGAGCCACGAGATCCCCGAGATCTTCACAGTGGCCGACCGGATTGCGGTGCTGCACGACGGCGTGATCGTGGAGACGGGCCCATCGCAGGCGATCCAGGAGTCGGCCAATCCGATGGTCCAGCATTTCATCCGCGGAGAGGTCGAAATGACGGAGGAAAAGCCATGAAGCGCTCATACGTGGACCTGGCCGTAGGCGTGTTCGTCCTGATCGGCATCTTGGCATTGGGCTGGCTTTCCGTTAAACTCGGCAAGGTCGAGATCTGGAACACGGGCGGCTACACGGTCACCGCCGACTTCCCTTCCGTCGGAGGGCTCAAGGATGGCTCCTCCGTAGAGATCGCCGGTGTCGAGGTCGGGCGCGTGAGCAGGATCGCGCTAGCCGACTACCAAGCGCGCGTCTTTATCGCGATGCGGCAGGGCGTCAAGCTGCAGGAGGACTCGATCGCGTCGATCAAGACCAAAGGCCTGATCGGCGAGAAGTACATCCGGATCAACCCGGGTGGCTCCGAGAAGATCATCCCCCCCAACGGGAAGATCCGCGAGGTTGAGCCGCCGGTGGACTTCGAGGAGTTGCTATCCAAATATATCTTCGGCAAAGTCTAAAGGGGGGCTGCGTGTGGAGGCTTCGATGACTCGCGTTCGCGTAGGGGCGGTGGCGCTGGCGTGTCTGCTGACGGTGTCGCTCGGCGGGGTGGCGTGGGCCGGTTTGCCCACCGATCAGCTCAAGGGCGCCATCGACCGTGTGATCAGGACGCTCGAGGACCCAAGCCTCAAGGGCGAGGGCAGGGTGATCGACCGACGCCAGGCCGTCCGCAAGATCGCCAACGAGATCTTCGACTTCACCGAGATCGCCCGCCGGTCCATGGCGCGCCACTGGCAGCCGCTGAGCGACGCCCAGCGCACGGAGTTCGTCGGCCTCTTCGGCGACCTGCTGGAGCGCTCCTACATCTCGAAGATCGAGCTGTACGGTGGCGAGAAGATTCTGTACACGAACGAGCGCGTGGACGGTGACTTCGCCACGGTGGGCACCAAGATCATCACCAAGAACGGGACCGAGGTGCCAGTGGACTACAAGATGCTCAGAAAGAGCGACCACTGGCTGGTCTACGACGTCAACATCGAGGGCGTTAGCCTCGTCTCGAACTACCGCACCCAATTCAACAAGATCATCCAGACGACGTCCTACAACGAGCTGGTGAGCAAGCTCCGGACCAAGCAGGACGAGCTGCTGGCCGAGGACGCAGCCCAGCGCAAGAAGGCGACGCCGACCAAGAACTAGACGCCCCGGTGCTCCCGGGAGCCCGACAGATTCGCCGCCGGGGGAAGCGGGTTCCAGCCTGCTTCCCCCGCGGCCTATAAGGAGTTCGGTATGACGAAGGCTGCACTGCTCCGCGCCACGCTCCGCCGGCTGGGCCTCGTGCCCATGGTGGGCGCTCATGACGCCCTCTCGGCCAAGCTCATCGAGGCCGCCGGGTTTCCCGTGATCTGGTCCTCGAGCTTCGCCGTCTCCGCGGCTCAGCGCGCCGTTCCGGACGTGAATCTCCTGACCATGACCGAGAATCTCGAGGCTGCCAAGTACATCAACGACGCCGTGACGGCCCCCGTGATCGCGGACGTCGACAACGGCTACGGCAATGTAGTCAATGTGGTGCGCACCGTGGAAGAGTACGAGCGCGCCGGAATCGCCGGCATCTGCATGGAGGACAACGTCTTCCCGAAGAAGTGCAGCCTCTACCCTGGAATGAAGCGGGAGCTGCTGTCGCTCGACGAATTCGCGGGCAAGATCCGGGCGGCCGTCGCGACCCGGCAGGATCCCGACTTCCTGCTCATCGCTCGCGTGGAAGCGCTCATCGCCGGCTGGGGCATGAAGGAGGCCCTGCGTCGGGCCCAAGCCTACGCCGATGCGGGCGCCGACATGATCCTCATGCACTCCAAGTCCAAGACTGCCGCTGAGATTCTGGAGTTCATGCGCCTCTGGGACCGTCCGACGTCGGTCGTCGTGGTGCCGACGCTCTACCCGTCGGTGACCTTCGAGGAGCTCGAAGGTGCGGGCGTCAAGATGGTGATCTGGGCCAACCAGGTGCTGCGCGGCGCCGTGCAGGGCATGCAGGCCACGCTCGAGACGCTTGCGCGGGAGCGCCGGCTGGACGCGCTCGACCCCCACATCGTACCGCTCGAGGAGATCTACCGCCACGTCGGCGTGGAAGAATTCAAGGCCATCGAGGAGGCGTATCTGCCGGCGGCCGCGGGCCAGGCCAAGGCCGTCATCATCGCGGCGGGCTCGGGCAAGTCGCTGCTGCCGCTCACCGAGGACCGGCCCAAGTGCATGCTGGACATCAAGGGTCGTACGATCCTGGAGCGCCAGATCGAGACGCTGCGCGCCTGCGGCGTGCACGACATCGTGGTGGTCCGCGGCTACAGGAAAGAGATCGTCACGGCGCCCGGCGTCCGCTTCTATGACAACGACCGCTACGACGAGACCGGCGAGCTGGCGTCGCTATTCAGCGCCGAGGCCGAGCTTGCCGGCCCGTTGCTGTTCCTCTATTCGGATATCATGTTCGAGCAGGCGGTGCTCGAGAAGCTCCTGCGCGCCGAAGCGGACTGCGCCGTCGTGGTGGACCGCGCCTGGGTGGATCAGCGCGACCGGCTGATGTCCCTCGGCAAGCCACTCGACCTGGTGATCACGAAGAACGCGCCTCCCGCGGGCTTGCGCTCGCTGCCGGCGGCAGGCGACGACACGCTCCTGGCGGTCGGCCAGCGCATCCGCCCGGAGCAGGCCACGGGCGAGTTCATCGGGCTGGCGCGGTTCTCGGAGCGTGGCGCCCAGCTCGTCAGCGAGACCTACCGCGAGTGCCGCGCCGCGGCCGCCGGCCGCTTCCACGAGGCCGACAGCCTGGAGCAGGGCGCCTTCACGGATCTGCTGCAGGAGCTGGTTGAGCGTGGACACACGGTGGCCTGTGTGGATGTCTACAAGGGTTGGCTCGAGATCGACACCTTCGAGGATTACCAGCGCGCATGGGCCGAGATAAAGAAGTAGTGCGAGCCGAGACACGGCCGGGTTGTGTCGGGCGTGTGGCAGTTCGAGGTGAGGGCCGAAGGCACGAGCCGAGGGCTGAGTTGATCGCGAGCGGTGAAATGGTTCGAGAATGATTTCAGGTAAAGAGTTCGTCGCCCTGCTCGAAGCGCAGGGCTACGACTTCTTCTCGGGCGTTCCCTGCTCGCTCATGGAGAGCGTCATCAGTGCGCTCGAATCCCATCCCCGGCTGCCCTACGTGCCGGCGGTGCGCGAGGACGTGGCCGTCGGGCTGGCCGCCGGCGCCTGGCTGGCGGGTCGCGCGCCGATGGTGCTGATGCAGAACTCCGGGCTCGGCACGAGCCTTAACGCCCTGGTCTCGCTGTCCCTGATGTACCGGCTGCCCGCCCTGCTGCTGGTGACCTGGCGCGGCTACGAGGGCAAGGACGCGCCCGAGCATCTCGTCATGGGCGAGATCTCCCCGAGCCTGCTCGGCCTCATCGGCATTCCCCACCGCGTGCTCACGGCCGAGCGCGTCGGAGAGGACATCGCCTGGGCGCGCGCGGAATCCGAGCGCCTGAGTCAACCCGTGGCGCTGTTGCTGCCGCCTCGTGTAGTCGAGGCAGGCGCTGAAGGACCCTTCGAGCCCTCGCCCGTCGCGCCGCCGGCAGCACCAGGCGGCGCCGCCGCTTCGGCCGCGCCTCGGCCTCCGCAGATCTCGAGGATGCAGGCGCTGCGGGCCGCGCTCGCCGCCGTCGCCGATGAGCCCGTCGTTCACGCCAATGGCTACATCTGCCGCGAGTCCTTCTCGGTCAGCGACCGCCCGCAGAATTTCTACATGATCGGCTCCATGGGCTTGGCCTCGGCCATCGCCCTCGGTGTGGCGCTGGCGCGGCCCGGCCGCAAGACGGTGATTTTCGACGGCGACGGCAATCTCCTGATGAATCTGGGCATCCTGCCGATGATCGGCGGCGGCCCGGTCATGGGTCGGGGCCGGCCACGGAATCTCGTTCACGTGGTCTTCGACAACGGCCTCTACGGCTCGACGGGCAATCAGCTCTCGCCCTCGCGACACGTGGACCTGGATCGCCTGGCGCTGGCCGCGGGATACGCCTCGGCGCTGGCGGTGACCGAGCCCGCGGCGATCACGCGGGCGGTCTCTGCCGCGCTGGCCTCGGATGGCCCGCACTTCGTCCTGGCGCGCGTCACGGCCGAGGAGCAACCGGCGCCGCGCATTCCCTACCCGCCCCAGCAGATCCGCGATCGCTTCCGCGCGGCGCTGGGAGGGCTTGGATGAAGGCCATCCTGCTGGCCGCCGGCGTCGCGCGCCGGCTGGCCCCGCTGACGGACCACACCCACAAGTGCCTGCTGCCGGTCGGCGGCCGGTCGCTGCTGGACCGCATGCTGGACGCGCTCGCCGGTTGCGGCGTCGCCGAGACCGTGATCGTGGTGGGACACTGCCAGGATCAGGTCCGCGCGGCCGCGGGGACGGGCCGGGCCGCCATGCGCATCAGGTACGTGGAGAATCCAGAGTACCAAAAGGGCTCGATCCTCTCGCTCTGGCGTGCCCGCGGCACGCTCCTCGAGGACAGCACGCTGGTGATGGACGCCGACGTGCTGTTCCCCACGGTCTTCCTCGAACGGCTCATTGCCTCGCCCACGGCAAGCGCGCTGCTCCTCGACCGCGGCTTCAGCGACACCGGCGAGGAAGTCAAGCTCTACGCGGTCGGAGACCGGGTCATCGCCCTGGGTAAGAAGTTCGTTCCAGCGAAATGGGACGTGATCGGCGAGGGCATCGGGTTCTTCAAATGCAGCGCGCTTCACGCGCCCGAGTACATCCGGCTGCTGGGCGAGTCCATCCAGGAAACCGGCGGCGCCAACGAGTACGAGGACGCCCTGCACCGGCTGCTGGCGCGCGTTCCCGTGGGCTGGGTGGACGTCACCGGTCTGCCCTGGACCGAGGTGGACTTCGCCGAAGATCTGCGGCGCGCCGACGCCGAAGTCCTGCCCAAGATCGAACGCCTCGGGCATTGATGTGGCCGGGGCAGTTGTCTACTTCCCCGAGGTCGGCAGCCACGCCGTAGCTCCCCGCGTCGTCGCCGGCCGCTCGCTCGCCGTGCGCGCGCTGGTCTCGGCCTTCCGCGCCGGGGCGGCCACGATCGCGGTTCCGCTCGCGCTCCGGGACGAAGCCGTGGAGCGAGCGCTGGCACGCATGCCCGCTCTCGCCGCCGCCATCCGTTGGCTCGATCCCGCTCGGTCCGAGCCGCCGCCGCCGGACGGAGAGCTGTTCCTCTTCGTCCCCGTCTCGGCGGTGGTCGACGCCCTTTCGCTCCGCGCCCTGCTGACTCCCGCACCGCCACCTCAAGGCGCCATTCTGTCCGGCTCGGTCGAGGCCGGAGCGCCGGTCGTGCTGGCCTCGACGACCCTGGCCGCCCGGCTCTGGAAGGAGGCGGCAGACGGGCGGCCGCTCGGCGTCGAGCTGGCCCGGCACGCAGGCGAAGCCGGGCTCGAGCCCCGAGCGGCGGCCGGCGTGTTCGCGGTCGTGAAGGGCGAGGCCGGACTCGCCCGGGCCGAGGATGCGCTCTACGAGCGCGTCGGAACCGGTCTGGACTCCGGCATCGACCGATTGCTCCACCGCCGGTGCTCGCGCTGGATCACCCGCGTCCTCGTGCGCACACCGGCGACGCCGAATCAGGTCAGCGTGCTCAGCTTTCTGATCGGGTGCGCCTCGATCTGGTGCTTTTGGAACGCGACCGAGGCAAGCGCGGCGTGGGGGCTGGCGCTCTATGCGCTGGCGTGCATCGTGGACCACACGGACGGCGAGCTCGCGCGGCTGACGTTCCAAGAGACGCACTTCGGCGCCCAGCTCGACTGGGTTATCGACAACATCATCCACGTCGGCGTCGTATTCGGGATGGCGGTGAGCGCTGGAGGACCCGTGGCAGTCGCGGTCGGCATCGCGGCCGTCGTCGGCGTGGCACTGAGCGCCTGGTTCGCCCGCATCCTGCCCCACGAGCTCGAGGTGGGCGAAGCCGTGGGCGGAGCCCTGAAGGACATGGGCAACCGCGATCTGTTCTACCTGCTGCTGCTGGGCTTCGTGCTCTTCCGCTGGACCGCGCCGCGCTTGCTGCTCCCGCTGGCCATCGTCGTCGCCCTCGGCTCGCAGGCATATTGGATCGGCTGCCTGAATCGCATCCGCCACTCCCGCGCCGCAGGGATGCCGTGATGGGCCGATGGCTCCGGGCACTGTTGATGCTGGGAGGCCTCGGCTTCGTGGCGTACCTCGTCTACCGGGTGGGGCCGGCGACGGTGTGGGATTCGGTGAGCGCGCTGGGCTGGCGGCTGCTGATCGTGCTCTGCGTGCCCTATTCGCTCGTGGTCGTGATGGACGCGGCCGGGTGGCGGCTGCTCTTCCGAGGGACTCAGGTGCCGTTCTTGATGCTCGTGCGCGTGCGGCTGGCCGGCGAGGCGGTCAACATGGCGACGCCGACGGCATCGGTGGGCGGTGAGCCGCTCAAAGCCTACCTGCTGCGGCCATGGGTGCCCCTCAGCGACGGCTTCGCCGCTGTCATCGCCGACAAGACCACCGTGGTGACGGGACAAGCGCTCTACCTGCTGGCGGGCCTCGGGGCCGCCGTCCTCATCCTGGGCCGTTCTCACGCGCTCGTGCTGGCCATGACCATCCTGTTCGCCGTCGAAGCCCTGGCCGTGGCGGGATTCGTTCTGGTCCAGACGCGCGGCATCTTCGGAGGAAGTGGCCGGCTCTTGGGCCGCGTGGGCCTGGCGCCCTCCGCCCGCTATCAGGGCGGGCTCGAGGACCTCGACCGCGCGCTTGCGCGCTTCTACCGGGAGCGCCTGGGCCGCATAGCAGGCTCGGCACTGCTGCACGGGCTGGCATGGGCCGGCGGCGGAGTGGAGATCTACCTGGTGATGCATCTACTGGGCATGCCGGTGTCCCTCACGACGGCGCTCGTCATCGAGTCCTTCGGCGCCGCAGTCAAGTTTGCGAGCTTCATGATTCCCGCCTCCCTGGGCGCGCTCGAGGGAGGCTACGTCGCCTTCTTCGGTGCCTTCGGCTTGAGTGGGGCGGCGGGCCTCACCTATGTCCTCATCCGCCGCGTGCGTGAGGCCGCGTGGGCGGCGCTGGGTTTCCTCACGGTGACCGCGCTCCACCCCCGCGCCGCGCTCGGCGAGCCCGAGGCCCGCGGCCCCTAGCCTGTCCGCCACACGACCCCGCCCTGTGCTAGACTCTGGGCGTTTTTCTGGCCACTCGCGCGCCCGACAAGGAGGAAGCCTTGGGATCCGTTCGCGTCGCTATCATCGGAGTCGGCAATTGCGCATCCGCTCTGGTCCAAGGCGTCCACTACTATCGGAACGCCGCCGAAGAGGGCTTCATCCCGGGCCTGATGCGGCCGCGGCTCGGCGACTACCACGTCGGGGATATCGAGTTCTCAGCGGCCTTCGACATCGACGCGCGCAAGGTCGACCGGGACCTGTCCGAAGCCATCGCGACGGAGCCCAACAACACGGTGCGCTTCTGCGAGGTCCCACGGCTCGGCATTCCGGTGCATCGCGGGATGACCCACGACGGTCTTGGCCATTATCTCTCGCAGGTGATCACGAAGGCGCCGGGGCCGACCGCGGACATCGTCGGCATCCTGCGCGAGACGCGCACCGACGTCGTGGTCAACTTCCTGCCGGTCGGGAGCGAGATGGCGACCAAGTGGTATGTCGAGCAGATCCTCGACGCCGGCTGCGGCTTCGTCAACTGCATCCCGGTGTTCATTGCCCGAGAGCATTACTGGCGCCGGCGCTTCGAGGAGCGCGGCCTGCCGGTCGTGGGCGATGACGTCAAGTCCCAGGTGGGCGCGACCATCGTGCACCGCGCGCTGGCCAAGCTGTTCATGGACCGCGGCGTGCGGCTGGAGCGCACCAGCCAGCTGAATGTCGGAGGCAACACCGACTTCTACAACATGCTCGAGCGGCAGCGCCTCGAGTCGAAGAAAATCTCCAAGACCGATGCCGTGCGGTCCCAGGTCTCGCACGATCTGGCCGACGAGAACATCCACATCGGGCCCAGCGATTACGTGCCGTGGCTCGCCGACCGGAAATGGGCGCACATCCGGCTCGAGGGGCGGGCGTTCGGCGATCAGCCCATCAACCTCGAGCTCAAGCTCGAGGTCTGGGACTCGCCCAACTCGGCCGGCGTCGTCATCGACGCCATCCGCTCCTGCAAGATCGCCATGGACCGGGGGCTCAAGGGCGCGCTGCTCGCCCCGTCCGCCTATCTGATGAAGTCGCCGCCCGAGCAGTGGTCCGACGAGGCCGCGCGCAGCCGCCTCGAACAGTTCATCGGGGGCGAGGAGTAGCGCCCGAGACACTCCCCGGCAGGGCCGGAGCGCCCCCGGCCCCTCAAGTGCGCGGGGTTCCTTGAAGGCCGTGCTACACTTTTTCAGTTCCGCTTTTCGATCCCCATGATCGCGATCTCGAGAACGGGCCGCCTGCTGCGCCGCCTCGTTCGGGTGTCCTGCAGGCGCCCGGCCGTGACGATCGCGCTGTCTCTCCTGCTGGCCGTCCTCGGGATCGGCTACACGCTACAGGCGCTGACCTTCAAGACCTCCGTGCGGGATATCCTGCCGCAGCAGGCCGGATACGTGCAGCGCTACGCGCAGTACGCCCGCGAGTTCGGCGAGCTCGAGGATATCGTGGTGGTGGTCGAGGCGGGCTCCTTCGAAGGCGCGAAGGCCTACGCGAGCCGGCTCGTCCAGGAGCTCCGCAGCTCGCCGGTCAAGTTCGAGCGCATCGCCTACCGGATCGACCCCAAGCGGTTCCTGGGACGGCAGCTGCTCTATCTCTCGACCTCCGAGCTGCAGGAGATCCGCGACAAGATCTTCGACCACCAGGAGTTCATGGAGAACTTCGCGGGGGACCCGAGCCTGACGCGGCTGCTGGAGGGCGTCAACACACAGATGGCCGCGGCGTTCGTGTCCAATCTCTTCGACCTGGGGCTCAAGGACGAGGATCTGCCGGTGGACACGCGGTTCCTCCGGATGCTGCTCGACCAGATGTCGGCCCGCCTCGACAAGCCCACACCCTACGTCTCGCCCTGGGGCACGCTGTTCTCCTTCGGGGGCGACCCGACTTCCGACGCCGGGTACTTTCTCTCGGACGACAAAAGCCTGCTGTTCATCCTCGTCGAGCCCCCCAAGGGCGACAAGGGCAGTTTCGTCACCGACCAGCGCGCCATCGAAGCCATCCGCGCGGCCATCGCGCGGCTGCGGCCGGCCTTCCCCAACGCCCAGGCTGGCGTCACGGGCGCTCCCGCCCTGTCGAACGACGAGATGTCCGCAGCCTTCCGCGACAGCCAGATCGCCACCTTCCTGGCCTTCGCCCTGACCCTCCTGGTGATGACGCTGGCGTTTGTCCGGGTCGGCAAGCCGCTACTGATGCTGGGCGTCCTGGCCGTGAGCCTGGCCTGGTCCATGGGCATCACCACCCTCGCCATCGGCCATCTGACGATCTTTTCCGTGATGTTCATCTCGATCGTGGTGGGGATCGGCATCGACTACGGGATTTATTTCCTCTTCCGGTACGAAGAGGAGATCTTTCTGGGGCGGACTCTCAAGGAGGCGCTGGAGCTCACCGCCGGGCGCACCGGACCCGGCATGTTGCTCGGGGCGCTCACCGCGGGCGGCACGTTTTACATGCTCATGCTCACGGACTTCCAGGGTATCCGGGAGCTCGGCTTCATCGCCGGTAGCGCGATCCTGCTCGCCTGGCTCAGCATGATGACCTTCTTCCCGGCCCTCCTCGTGGTGATCGACCGGCGGCACGCCGCGCGGCCGAGAGACCAAAAGCCGAGGGCGCACCAGCTCGAGCGGATCCACGTGCCCGTCCTGGACCGCCTCACCGGCTTTCCCCGCACGGTGCTCGTGACCGCGGCGGCGACGACGGCGCTCTCGCTATGGGCGCTGCCGTCGGTGGGCTTCGACTACAATCTGCTGAATCTGCAGGCCAAGGGCACGGAATCGGTGACGTGGGAAAAACGCATCCTCGCCAATACCGGGCGGTCCGGCTTCAACGGGCTGGCCTCCGCCGAGACGCTCGACGAACTGAGGCGCAAGCACCACGCGTTCGACGACCTCCCCTCGGTCTCCGAGGTGGACTCGGTACTGCACCTGATCCCAGAAGGCCAGCAGGAGAAGATCAAGATCATCAAGAGCTTCGCGCCGCTGGTGGCGCCCGTGCGCATCGGGCGGTCGAGCCCGGTGGACTTGGACCGGCTGCGGAAGGACCTGCTCGACATCAAGCGCCGCTTCGACGTCGTCGCGGCTGAAGCCGGCAGCAAGCTGCCGCCCGAGATCCAGGCGGTCCGTGAGAAGACGGCGGCGCTGATCAAGCAGCTCGGCAAGGCGGACCGCGAGTCGGCCGAGGCCTCGCTCGGCTACCTCCAGGCCCAGCTCTACCGCGACTTCGTCAACAAGTTCTACAGCCTGCAGCGAAACCTGAATCCCCGCATCGTGGGTATCGAGGAGGTGCCGGAGGAGCTCAAGCGCAAGTTCATCGGCGCCAACGGCCACTTCCTGCTCCAGGTCCATCCCAAGGTGGACATCTGGGAGCGTGAGGGCGCCCGCCAGTTCGTCCGCGAGCTGCGCAGCGTGGATCCCGACGTCACGGGGGCGCCCGTCATTACCTATGAGGCCACCCGGTTGATGGAGCGGGCGTATCTGCAGGGCACCGCCTATGCGTTCGTCCTGGTTGGCCTGCTGACCTTCCTGATGATCCACCGTCTGCGTGAATCGCTGCTGGCGCTGCTACCGCTGGTGCTGGGCCTGCTCTGGACCATCGGCCTGATGCACGTCTTCGGGATCAAGTTCAACCTGGCCAATGTCTGGGGCCTTCCGCTGATCATCGGCGCGTCCGCCGAGTTCGGCCTCAACGTGGTCGTGCGCTATATGGAAGGGCGGCGGCACGGCGGCCCACTGGTCGCGCGCAGCACGGTGATGGCGGTGGCGCTCAACGGCATCACGACCATGGTGGGCTTCGGCAGCCTGATGACGGCCGCGCATCAGGGCATCTTCAGCCTCGGCCTGTTGCTGACCATCGGCTCGGGCTGCGGCCTGCTGGCCTCGCTCGTGGTGCTCCCCGTGATCCTCCGCCTCATCGCCGGCCGGGCCGCCGCGCCGCCGGCGGCAGAACTCCTGCCCAAGACCTCCGCCGCCTAGGCTCCGCAGTTTTCATCTGCTTACATCTTGGCGGAGACCTGGCTCCGTGAGCTCACCGCCGGGCGCTGCCCTCCTTCGACACCCGGAAAGATGTCGTAGACATAGTCGTGGGCGCTCAGGGCGCTCTGGTTCAGGGTGCCGGCCTGAAGGCGCTTCAAGATCTCCTCGCGGGAGAGATCGAAGATCGCCTCGAGAACCTGCACGCGCTCGAGCTGGGTCGCCTGCCCCACGACAAAGAGCACGCGGGCGCTGTGCTGGATGTAGCGGGGCGAAAGCAGCTGCCGCTTCAAGAGCTCCATGATCACGGGCGCCTTGGCGCGGTCAAAGCGGCCCGGATCGCCGCGGCGGTCCAGCTCGGCGAAGAACGCCGACGTCCATTCGTTGTGGCAATCCCATACCTTCTCGAACAGCGCCCTCGTGAAGCGGGTCCCGGCTTTGACCTCGTAGGCATTCACCGCCGGCGCGATCCCATCCTCGGTGAGCGCTGGCCGCCTGAGGTAGCCATCCCTGGTGATGGCGGCCTGGTGGTGGACGAGGCTCCAGAGCCAGGAGACATCGATCCGGTAGGTAGCCAGGTCATTCATGAACCGCAGCGAGAGCTCGTAGTCGTCGATGGCGGCCGCGAAGTTCCCGTTGAGGATCTGGAAGCCGTAGTTTGCGGCCATGTAGAACGCGTGCTGGATGTGCTCGATGGTGATGTCGCCGGCCGGCACGCCGTAGATGCTCTCCCAGAGCTCTTGCGTGAAGAGCTTCTCGGGCGCGCCGAAAGTGTCCTTGGTGATGACCCAGGGAGTGATCTTGCCCTGCGCGTTCAGCAAGCCGCGGGACTGCAGCACGAGCCGCTCCGCGTCACTGAGCCCACTGGCGACGGTCGGCACCGGCTTGCCCTTCACGTCCACCATCTCTCGCGGGGCTTCGAGAATCGCCTGGAGCTGCGCCGCAGGGGCCCGCAAGGGCGCATTGCCGGCGGCGACATAGGCCGGTTCCGGGCTGGCGACCCAGCTCTGCCGATACGCATCGTAGAGTCGTCCCTTCGCTCGGCCCGCCAGGATGTCCTCCAGGATCGGCTGTTGATCTGCGGGAAGCGCCTCCCCGGGGACGAAGATGAGCCCCAGCAGGCGCTCGCGCAACTTGTCGATGACCATCGCCCGGAGGGCCAGGGGGTTGTACTTCGAGCGGCCGTAGGGATCGCTCGGCTGGTAGATCATGACCGCCGCCATCCCGCCGATGGGAGCCCCCTGGCTGAGCTCGCCGGCCTTCATGCCGGCCATCAGCATCACGAGCGCGTTGTACCGCTGGTACGCGATCATGTTCGGGGATGCCATACCGATCAACTGCGGATCCGGAAAGACGCCCTGCGGGTCGTCCTTCCACATCTCGATGAGGCTGGCCAGGTAGTCCCAGCGGCCGACGTTCGTGCCCAAGAGCCGCCGCCGCAGGACCCAGGCGATCGCCGGCAAGAACCGGCCCGCATTGCCCTCCTCATAGAGGACCTTGATCTTGACGGTTCCGGGCTGGACACCGATCATGCCCTCCAGCCGCGCCAGGAGCTTCTCCACGATGATGGCTTCCTGAGGAGTCTGAATCTTCGGGATGTAGTAGTAGACACCTGTGCCGGCGCTGGTGAGGGACCCGTAGTTGTTGAGAGCCCAGAGAAGGATGATGGGAATGATTCCGGGCACCGGCTGGTCGTCGACCCGAACGTGGTCATACCGGACGTGGATGCCGGGAGGTCGAGCAAACCGGGTCGGCCACTGCGCCGGCGGCCTATTGATCCTGTACGCGCGCGGCTGACCTTTCTTCACCACCTCGTAGGGGCGGCCGGTCCAGCGGCCTTCGAGAATCTCCTTGGCGTTCTGCATCGCCGCGAAGATCCCCACCGGCTCTGTCCTGGGCGTGCCATCGGGGTGGAAATGGGGCGGTGAGGCGTCCTCAAAGTCCGGCATGTTCATGGGCGCCGGGCTGTTCAGCGCGTTAAAGGCCATGTCCAGCGGATGCCAAGGCCCGGTCAGCTCCAGGCCGGGATTCGTCAGGGGGTGGGCGTCCTTCGGGATCGGCACCTCGTCGTTGAGCCGCCAGCGCCACTCGCTCTTCCGGTCGAGCACGTTGTCGACCAGGCCCTGAACGATCTGGCGAAAGGTCCAAAACTTTCCCGTGAGGGGATCCTCGAACGTGTCGTCCCACTTCGGCCAGGCGTATTTCTCGGCGACCGGGGCGCTGGATTCGAGCAGCGCCCGGCGCGCGCTGAGGGCCGCGGCGATCTCGGGACCCAGCTCTCGGGTGATCGTGGCAATCGCCTGCTCGACATCGACCTCCCGGCCGTTCACGACCTTGGTCTCGAAAAGCTCTGGGAACGCCTGGAGGATGTCTTCGCGGATCATGGCCTCGGTCCTCGGTTCTTTCACACGGACACGCCGAGCGCGCACGCGAAATAGAGCACGGCTGCCACTTGCGTCGGGCTGGTCAGGATGCCGGCGAGGCCGTCTTGCGCCGGGCTCGCGCGCGGCTCTGCCAGAGCGACCGGACGCCGAAGTAGGCGAAGGCGTCCTTCAGGTTCGAGAACGCGCGCTTTGCCCGGCCCATCTCCTGGGTCGTGACGTACTCCAGGGTCAATACGACGCGCCGGTCTCCCGCCTGTGATGGGCTCACGCCGTGATAGACCTTGTCACCGTTGAAGATGACCATGGAGCCGGGCTCCGTGGCCACCGCCAGATCCACAGGCGCATGTCCGGCCTGCTTGGTGTGCAGCCGGCAGAGCAGCCGGCTCGCGGACTCCTGAACGAGCCCGAAGAGCACGGTGTAGCGGGCGCCCTTGTAATACGACGTGTCGTAGTGATAGCCCATGTGATCCCCCGCCTCGGTGTAGAAATAGAGCGCGCAGGCGTGGGGATCGTCGTCGGGACAGAGCTTGAGGTCCGCCCGGACCAGCCGGCTGAGGAACTGCCGGAACGCGGCCGAGCGGTAGAACTCGAGGAGAGCGGGTCCGTCCTCGGCGATGGCGAAGTGGCTCACGCTCCCGCCCTTCTTGTGCCGCGGGATATAGTTGCGGTTGAGCCCGGGCTCGAGTCGGCGCACGTCATCGAGCAGCGCGGCGACGGCCTCGGGCCGCAGGAACCGCGGGAGGAAGAGGAACTCATCCTGCTCCCAGTACTCTCGCTCGAGGCGGTCGAAATCCAGCTGGGCCACGGCGCGGTCGATCTCGGCGGTTATGGAGGTGACGACTGGATCCATGTCGGGACGTCTCTCCTCAGGAGAGCCTGGCGACCTGCACCAGGTTGGAGTGAAGGGCGGGACCGCCGCCCATGTCGGCCGTCCGGTCGTCGGTGAGCGCATTGACGCCGCGACGGCCGGCTTGGTGCTTCGACCACCAGATCCCCTCGACCACGGCGACGCCCGCGCGCGTGTCCTCCGTGAGCGTGGCAACGAATCGCGCCTGGCCGCGGGCGCTGCTCACTGCGACGAGGTCGCCGTCGTGGATGCCGCGCGCCGCCGCGTCCGTCGGATGGAGGAGGACGGACGGCTGCTTTTGCCGGCGGCGCGATCTGTCGGATTGGCTGAAGGAGGAGTTCAGGAAGAAGCGATTGGGCGGCACCAGGCACTGCAGCGGATAGCGCCGGCCGGCCTCGGCGTTGTCCGGCCCCTCCACGAGCGGAAGATAGGTCGGCAGCGAGGGCAAGCCCTGGCTCGCGAGAGTCTCGGACACGAACTCCACTTTGCCCGACGGCGTCGGCGCGCCGTCGGCGAACGGCAAGTAGGGCCGCCCTACGCCGAGGCGCACGACGCGCTCGTCCTTGAGCCGCTCGTACGTGATCCCGGCCACCGAGGGATCGCCGGAGGCGAGCGCCTCGCGAACGAGGGCCGCCTCGTCCTTGTTGAAGTGCGGGTCGGGCAGTCCCATGGCTTTGGCGAGGGACCGCACAACATGCCAGTTGGAGCGCGCCTCACCCTCCGGCGGGATCACCGGCTCGGCCAGCTGCAGGTACATGTGGCCATAGGACTTGTAAAGGTCCACGTGCTCCATTGACGTGGTGGCGGGCAGGACGATGTCGGCATAGTCGGTGGTGTCCGTGAGGTGCTGCTCGTGGACCACCGTGAAGAGATCCTCGCGCTCGAGGCCCCTGAGCACCAGCTCCTGATTCGGGCAGACGCTGGCGGGGTTCGAGTTGTAGACGTAGAGCGCTTTGATGGGCGGGCGCATCTCGGGTTCGGTGAGCGCGCGGCCCAGGCGGATCATGTTGATGACCCGCGGCGCGGGGTGCGGCATGAGGTCGGCCCGCTCGAGCGCGTCGTACTTCAGCCCGAAGGTCGCCGTCGAGGACAGGAGCGCGCCGCCGGCCGGATGGGCGTAGGCGCCCGTGAGCGCCGGCAAGCAGGCGATGGACCGGCACGTCATGCCGCCGTTGTCGTGACGCGAGAGCCCGATGCCGACACGGATGTACGACGCCTTGGTCGCCCCGTACCGGCGGGCGAAGTCCACGATCTCGCCGGAGGTCAAGCCGGTGATGCGGCTCACGCGCGCCGGGTCGTACTGTTTGACATGCTCGGCGAGAACCGTGAAGCCCAGCGTGGCCCGGCGGATGTAGTCGTGATCCACGAGCCCCTCGCGGATGAGCACGTGCATCACCCCAAGTGCCAGCGCCCCGTCGGTGCCCGGCCGCGGCATCAGGTGGCAGTCCGCCCACTTGGCCGTCTGCGTCCGGTACGGATCGATGCAGACGACGAAAGCGCCGCGCTGCCGCGCGCGCTTGACGAGCGTCATGGCATTGATGTGGGTATGCGAGGCGTTGATGCCCCAGAGCACGACCAGGTCGGAGCTCACCATCTGCTCCGCGTCGTTGCCGGTCACTGCCCCCAGCGTCGCCCGCCAGCCGGCATAGGCCGTGCTGATGCAGATGGTGCGATCGAGCCGAGAGGCCCCGAGCGCGTAGAAGAGCGGATGCCCCGCCCAGTACTGGAGCAGCCCGAGGGTGCCGCCGTACGAGAAGGGCAGGATGGCTTCGGCGCTCCACTGGGCGATGATCCGCCGCCAGCGATGCGCGATGTCCTCGATGGCGGCCTCCCACGAGATCGGCTCGAACCGACCTTCGCCTTTGGCTCCCACGCGTCGAAGCGGCGTCAGCACCCGCGTCGGCGCGTAGACGCGCTCGGTATAGTCGTGGACTTTGCCGCAGATCACGCCCCGGGTGAAGGGATGGTCGGGATCACCGGTGACGCTGGTGATCCGGCCGTCGTCCAGCGTGACGGCGAGCCCGCACTGGGAGGGACAGTCGTGAGGACAGACGGAATGCTTGATCTCGCGCATCGACGGCTTAGATTACCACAGCGTTGTATAGTGCTGGAATGCTCGACCGCCTCAAGGCATGGCATCCGTTCCAGACCCCCGAAACGCAGCGACTCGCCCTCCTCTTCGCCATCGTCTACTTCGCTCAAGGGATGTGGTCCCTGCCCGTTCTACCCCTCACCTTCGTGCTCAAGGGCTGGGGGTTGTCGGCCGGCCAGGTGGCGACGTTCTTTTCGATCAGCGTCATCCCCTGGCTCGTCAAGCCGGCCTACGGGCTGATCTCCGACTTCCTGCCGCTGGCGGGCTACCGCCGAAAGAGCTACCTGCTGCTCACCTCGGGCCTCGCTGCCTCCGCCGGGCTGGCGCTGGGCCTGTTCGTGGAGCACTCGTACTGGGGACTCGCGATCTTCTTCACGGCCATGGGGCTGGGCCTGGCCTTCACCGACGTTCTCGTCGACGCCCTCATGGTCGAGAACGGCAAGCCCCGCGGGCTCACTGGAGCGTTCCAATCGGTCCAATGGGCCTCGATCAATCTCGCCAGCATCCTGGTTGGCCTGCTCGGCGGCTACCTGGCCCGGCAGCGAAACCTGCACGCGTCATTCCTGATCGCCGCGGGATTTCCACTCATCTCCTTCGTGATGACCCTGTTCTTCATCCGCGAGCAGCGGACGCGGATGGACCTCACGGGCTTCCGCCACACGCTGCGAGCAGTCCGGGCGGCGCTGGCCCAGCGGGATGTTTGGATCGTCGCGGGATTCATCCTCTTCTGGACCTTCAGCCCGTCCTTCGGGCCCGCGCTTGTCTACTACCAGACCGACGTGCTCAAGTTCAGCGAGCAGTTCATCGGGCTCCTATCCTCGCTCGGGTCCGCCGCCGGCATTGTCGGCGCGTTCTTTTATGCGCCGCTGTCGCGGCGGGTGCCGCTCGTCCGCATCATCAACATCTCGATCGGCGTGGGCGTCGCCGGCACCCTGGCCTACCTCGTCTACCGGGACGTGTGGTCGGCCCTGATCATCGATACGCTCTTCGGAGGCGTCGGAATGATCGTCCAGCTCGCCTTCCTCGATCTCGCTGCCAAGTCCTGCCCGCGGCATGTGGAGGCTACGTTCTTCGCCTTGCTCATGTCCGTGTACAACCTGGGCGTCCAGGGCTCGCAGGTGGCCGGCGGGTACCTCTACGATGGGCTGGGATTCGTGGCGCTCGTGCTCATCTCATCCGCGATGACGGCGATGGCATGGCTCCTCGTCCCGCTCGTGAAGATTCACCGGATCGAGGCGCGGGCGCGCGCGGCAACGGAGGCCGAGACGACGATGTGAGTTGGCTCGAACGGCTGACATCGCTCACCTCGCTCCTCGCTCCTCCCGTTCGATCGCTTGCTTGGCAATGTCGTAGGCTCGCCTGAGCCACCGCAGGGCGCGACCGACGTCCCGGGACGATTCCACCCGGCACTCGACCCAGCCCGCACCGCCCAGGCGCCGGTGGGGCGCGAGGCCCGCCGCGAGCGCCCGCCGCTGCTCTTCGCCGCCGAGCCGGATCCAGAGATCGGTGTCCTTCACGCGCAGCGGGAAGCAGGCGAAGAGGCGCGGACCCACGAAATAACCCCAGCGCCCGAACATCGGAGTGATCCGCACCCGCGGCCACGCGCCCAGCTGCGCGTTAAGATCGGCCGCCGCGCCCGTGCCGCCACGCTCGAGGGTGCGGCGGGTTTTCCGCCCCTTCCCTATCCCCCTAAACCGGCCTGGTCTCACGAGTGCTACGGCCAGACCTGGACGTAGGCGGAACGGGAGCGCTCGGAAACCTTGCCGAACCACCGGTCGTAATCCCGCCGCAGCGCCTTCATGTGGCCGGACTTCATGAGCGCGCGGAACGTCTTCTCGTCCTGCACCTCATAGACGGCCATGTAGCGAAATTTGTCCTCGCCCAGGATCGCGCGGTAGCGCCGGGCGCTCACGGCGCCCGGGTAGCGCAGGAACTGGGGGCAGTGTTTCCCGTTGTACCAGCGGTTGAACGCCGCCTCCTTCTTCTTCGGTATCGTCGCCTTGACCATGAAGAGTACCGTTGCCATGTAATCCCTCCTATTCTCGGACCATTTCACCGCTCGCGATTCACCTAGCACTCGGCTCGTGCCTGCGGCCCTCCCCTCGAACTGCCACACGCCCGACAAAGCCCCGGCCGTGTCTCGGCTCGCACTACCTTTTGCCTGCTGCGAGCCGGCGCGATTCGGGCAGCGCCCGGAGCCAGAGCGCGCAGGCCAGGCCCAGCACGCCGCCTACGCCGAGGACCGAGAAGGCCCATCCCCAGCCGGCCGCGCCGGCTTTGCGACCGCCGAAGAAGTCCAGCACCATGCCGAAGACCAGCGGCGCGACCGCGCCGGCCCCGAATCCAAGCAGCGAGCGCACCGCCAGGGCGGCGCCGAGCCGGCTCGGCGTCACGGTCTCGGTGAGGCCGGTCGAGTAGACCGAAGAGTCGCCCACCGCTGAAAACCCGTAGACGCTGCCGACGAGCATGATGAGCAGGATCGGCGCCATGAGCAGCCAGCCGAACATGAACGAGCAGAGGGTGCTCACTGCCATCATGCCGGCGATGACCGCGGTGCGCCCCCAGCGATCCGAGAGCCAGCCGCCGGCGCCCGAGGCCGCGGCGCCCATGACGTGGAAGAGCGCCGACAGGCTGGCGCCGAGCCCGGCCGACCGTTCTGGCGCGGTGCCGTGGACGGCCAGCGCCGCCGCCATGAAGGCCGGCGTCCACGCCCACATGCCGAGCAACTCCCAGGAGTGGAACACGTAGCCGGCCACCATGAGCTGGGCCGGCCGGTTGCCCGACAGATCGGCGTGGAAGCTGAAGCCGGCCGAGCGCGCTGGGGGGCTGCCGAGATCGCCGCGGAAGAGCAGTAGGGCCAGGATGAGGCAGACGAGCGGGCCCAAAGCGAGCACGAAGACAGCCGAGCGCCAGCCCGACCGCGCCACGACGAGGCCGCCGACCACCAGCGCCACAACATACCCCAATGAGCTTGAAGCCAGGAACCACCCCACCGCATTGCCGCGACGGGCGGGCTCGAAGCGCGCCGAGATTAGCATGACGCCCGGCGTATAGATGCCCGCCAGCGCCACCGCGAGCGCCGTGAAGAGCAGGAGCCCCGAGAGATGACTGTGGGCGACCAGCGGGATCAGGAAGGCCACCCCCGTCGCCGCCCCCGCGCCGCCGATGAACAGCGCGCGAGGGTTGATGTAGTCGGCGAGGGCCGACACCACGACGAGCGACACGGCTGTTCCGAGCTGAAAGCCGGAGGAGATCGAGCCGGCCGCCGTGGAGGACAGATTCCATTCGGGCTGCACGACCGAGAGAATGGTCGGGTACGCCATGAACATCGTGGAGCCGGCCACGCGCGCGGCGCAGAGGCCGAGCAGCCACAGAGTGTCTTGGCGGCGGGCGCGATCGATGGACGTCGTGTCCGGGCCCGGGCCGGAGCTAGCGCGTGCCGTCCGCCGGGCCGAGAGTGGTGAAGCCCCCGTCGACGATCGTGGTGGCCCCGGTCATAGATTCGTTGGTGAGCAGAAAGACCACCGCGCCGGCCAGCTCGTCCACCGTGGCCAGGCGGCCGGTGGGCGTGACCCGCGCGCGCCGCTGCTGGGTCTCCTCCGTGATGAAGCCCCCGCCGAAGCCGGTGGCGAGCAGGCCGGGCGCCACAGCGTTCACGCGGATCCCCTGGGGCGCCAGCGCCCGCGCCAGAGACTTCGTCAGCGTGCCGAGCGCCGCCTTGGACGCCGCGTACGCCATCGAGGATCCCTCGCCCGTGAAGCCGGCTACCGATGTGATGTTGACGACGGCGCCTCCGCCGCGCTTCGCCATGTGGGGCACGGCCGCGCGCACGCAGTAAAAGGCGCCGCGCACGTTGACGCCGATGACGCCCTCCCAGATCTCGTCGGTCAGCTCTTCGAGCTGAGCGTGCGGGACGCGCCGCGTCCAGCCGGCGTTGTTGACGAGGAGATCGAGGCCGCCCAGCTCGCTCACGACCTGCGTGACCATGGCGCGCGCTTGGGCGTCCTGGGAAACGTCCGCCCGCACCGTGACGGCGCGCACGCCCGCCTTTTCGGCGTCGCGGGCCGTCGCGCGCGCGGGATCGGCCGACTTGGAGTAATTGACGGCGACGGCGGCGCCTTCGCGGGCCAAGGCGAGGACGATGGCGCGGCCGATGCCCGTGCCGCCACCGGTGACCAGCGCGACCTTGCCCGCGAGCTTCATCTCCGACGGCAGGAGTGAGGAATGCCGGGGCAGATGACGAGCCAGACGAGGCCCGAGGGAGGAGCCGACCGGAGGCGTACGCGGTTGTACGCTGAGGAACGGCGACGACCGAGAACGTGGCAGTTCGAGCTGAGCGGCCCTGCCGCGAGGCGAGGGCTGGGTAAATCTGGCGAAATCAGATGCCCCGGCATGGGATTACGGGAAGTGATAGCGGGAAATATGGAGATGCACGCCGTGAGAGGACTGCGGCTCGATCGTGATCTCGCCGGCGCCGATCAGCATCGCGGCATTGGCTGTCTCGAGCCGGCGGATCAAGGGCGGCATGTCCGGTGCCACCATGGACAACGCGACCATGCCTTCCATGCCACCCACCTCGCCGACGCGGACCATGAGCAGCGTGCTGCCGCCGGGCCAGCCCAGCATGGTGCGCGGCCCGCCATTGACTTCCACCTCGGGCAGTCCGAAGAGATCCTGATACGTCTTGGCCGTTTCCGGCGGCGACTGGCAGCCGATAACGAGCCGCTTGAATCGCACCGGCGAGTCGAGCTTCGGCTCGGGCGCGTCGGGAGTGGCAAGCTCCACGAGGACGCCGTCGCAGCCCTTCGGGCTGAGGAAGGCGATGCGCCCCGCGAGCCCCGGTCGCGGCGCCGCGTCGATCAGCGGGATTCCCTTGCTCTTGAGCGCGGCCAACTCTTCGCCGACGTCGGCGGTTTGAAAACAGAGGTGGTGCAGCCCCTCACCCCGCTTGGCGAGGAAGCGCGCCACGCCCGAGTCCGGAGTAACGGGCTCGAGCAGCTCGATCTCGCTGCCGCCGGCTGCCAGGAGCGCCGCGCGCACGCCCTGGTCCTTGAGCTCGGCCTCACGGACGAGCGGAAGCCCCAGGGTGTTCTGCCAGAACCCGTAGGACGCCTCGAGGCTCCGAACCACGATGCCGACGTGATGGATATTGGTCACCATATCGAATCGTCGCTCAGCGCCTTCGGACGCCGGGCGCGTGCGCCCCGCCGTCCGCGGCATCGGTGGTCGTCACGAGGTATCACGCTAGCCGACGAGCGCTCAATATTCAAGGACTTTCGAGCGCATCGCGAGTTGCCAACACGATGCAGCGCGCGTGGCGCTGCAGGATGGAGGCCGGGACCTCGGTGAGCACGGGGCCCTCGAGCATGGCGCGCAACGGCGAGCGCTTGTGGGCGCCACTGACGAGGACGAGTACTTCGCTCGCCTCGGCGATGGTGCCGAGCCCGAGGGTCACGGAGCGCGGTGAGACCTCGCCCTGGATCACCTCATCGGTCAGAATATACTCGACGGTGCCCGGCACGAGCGTCACGGGTCGGGTGCGCGAGTCGAGCGGGCTGCCGGGCTCATTGGAAGCCAGATGCGCATTGGGCCCCAGCCCCAGCATCACAAGGTCGAGGCCGCCGGCGGCGGTGATGGCCGCCTCGTACTCCCGGCACATCGCCTCGAGATCCGGCGCGGCCACCGTGAACGGATTCAGCTGAGCGGTCGGCACCCTCGCCCAGTCGAGGAGCTCGCGGCGGATCTGGCGCCAGAAGTAGCCGTCGGCCGGCGCCGGCGGGCAGAGCTCGTCCACCTCGAAAACTCGCATGCGCGAAAAGGCGGACGGATCGGCTGCGTGCTCGGCCTGCAGCCGGCCGTACATGGCGCGTGGGGTGCGCCCGGCCGGCACGGCGATCGCCAGCTCGGGCTTGCCCCGCAGGCGATCGAGGAAGAGATCCGCGGCCCGGCGTGCCAGGTCCGCGGCGTCCGCGCATGCGATGACCTGCATCAGCCGTGAGTGAAGAGCTTCTCCCGTGGCGCCGGGGACACGCTCACCAGCCGCGCATTCTCCTCCACGTGGGCCACGGTCTTCATCCCGCAGAGGGCCGTGCCTACCCCCGGCGTTGAGCGGACGAACTGCAGGGCGCGCTGTGCGTCGGTGTCGAGGCCCGTGAGGACGTCGGCCAGCGCGGCAGGCAGTCCTCGCGAGAGCTTGCCCTGGAGGATCGACGCGGACGTCATGACGTAGATATCGAGCCGCCGGGCCGCCTCGAGGGCCGGGACCATGTCCTGGCCAATGGGCTGGGTGGCGGTGGTCAGCGCCTCGGTCATCGCCAGGTTGTAGGGCAGCTGGATCACCTTGAAGTGGTGATCCGCGCCGCCGATCTCTTGAGCGAGCCCGACGAGCTCGGCCAGAGCGAGGTGGTCCTGGGCCGAGGGCGGCTGGCGGTAGCCATTCCAAGTGGCGGTGCCGTAGAGGCGGATCCGGCCGTCCGACACCGCGCCCTCCAGGAATTCGAAGGCCGATTTCATCCTGGCGAGGAAGGTCGCCCGGTCCACTTCGCCGAGCTGCATCTCAGGGTTGTGGACGTAGTAGACGTCGATGGTCTCCACACCGAGGTTCGCGCGGCTGCGGTCGAGCTGATCGGCCAGGTAGCGGGGCGTCATGCAGTGGCAGCCCGCCACGACATCGTTGGGGCTGAAAATGCCCGGGCGAACGTACGTCTCGACGAGATACGCGTTGGGATTCGGCGGGCGCTCCCCGTCGAAGCAGATGAAACCGCCCTTGGTGGCCAGCACCACCTCTTCACGGGCCAGGCGGCGCCCACCGATCAGCCCTCGCAGCGCCGCGCCAATGCTCCGCTCGCTGCGCTGGTTTCGGTAGTTGATGGCCGAGTCCACCACATTGAGTCCCAGCTCGAGCGCGCGACTCACGGCGGCCGTGTAGGCGCCGTCGGTGACTGCATCCTCGTCGCCCAGATACGTTCCGATCCCGACCGAGGAGACCTGGAGACCCTGCCAACTGCCAAAATGTCCCTCGGCGGCACCGAGCCTGGATCGATAGGCCATGGTGCCCTCAGCGGTCGCGTGTCCGGTGATCATGCCGGCTCCGATCAGATCTCGCGGTAGAAGAGCAGGATCAGGCCGATGAGGAGCAGCGAAATCGCCCAGATCCAGCCCGGGATCCGGCCATCCTCCTCCGGTAGCCTCAACTCCAGCCAGCGCCCCCAGCCGAGGAACACCGCCAGAATGCCCATGGGGGCATGCGAGACCTCGGCCAGGAACTCGTACTTCAGGTTGAACATCGCGTGCGAGTGCGTCAAGAGAATCGCGCCCCCGACGGCGCAGAGGATGGGGAAGAGGTACTGCCAGCCGGGCCGCGTCAGCCGGCCGATCCGCACCAGCCATTCGAAGACCGCGAGGCCGATGATCAGCAGCACCACCAGCCGATGCTGCAGCACGTCGGGCAGGATCATGCTCTCCCAGAAGCCGGCGGGGCCCAGCGGCCAGGCCCGCGGGTCATTGCGGAAGAAGAGGAACGTGGCGAGCCCGAGGAAGAGCAGCGGCCAGTGCCGCGCCCACCGGACGCGCCGGGTCCGGTCCAGCACGGCGAGGATGCCCATCAGGAAGACGAAGAAGCCCGCGGTGTGGTGATTGTATTCCGACCACGCGTACTCCTCGGGCTGGCGCGTGGCCAGGGTGTCGGCGATGGGCGCCGCCGCCGCCAGCAGCGCGCCCACGGGCGGCGAGGTCAGCCGCGGCGGCTTCGGCACGAAGCGAGCGGCGACCTCGGCCGGCGTGGCGCGGTCGGCCACGACGTCGATCGCCGGCGGCAGGGACGTCAGCGAGGCGGCTGCGAGCAGCAGAGTGATGCCGATCCCGACCTCGGCTTCGATGAAGGCGGGCACGCGCGTGGCGATTCCGAGCGCCCGCTCCGGGCGGCGGAGCAGCCAGAAATTCAGGGCACCGAGCGCCACGGCGGCCAGGAGGAGCGCCACCTTGGTCAAAACCATGACGCCGTAGCCGGTGCCGATGAGGCCGTCCCAGCTGCCGACATACCTCCAGGTCAGGTAGAGGCCCGGGCCCAGCACGAGCGCCATGGCCGCCAGCGCCACGGCCGAGAATCGGGCGAGCACCCGTGGCCCGAGCGAGGCCGCCTCGGAATCCTCGCCGGCACGGGCGCGCCGCCAGAGCAAGGCAAAGCCCACGAGATGAATGACCCCGCCCGCCCAGACCGCGGCGCCCAGCTGGTGCAGCACGGTGACGGCCATGAGCGGCGCGCGCCCCTCGAGGCGGCTCACCGCATGAGCGAGCCAGGCCGCGTCGAGCATCAGCAGCGCGGCGAGTGACAGGGCCGCGCCCCAGCGGACGCGGGAGTGGTGCCGCTCGACGAGCCACAGCGCCGCGGCCATCAGGGCCAGCCCCAGCGCGACGCGGACCAGGCCCGCGCGACCGAAATCGGTGGCGAGGAAGTCACCGAGTGGCCATCCGTTCGCATCCGCCAGGGCCCACGGATGGATGACGAAGAGCAGAGCCGCCTGGGTCAGGGCCAGCACGGCGGCGCCGACGCTCACCGTCCTGAGCGAGCGGTTGAGCGCCGCGTGGCCGAACGCCGTCGCCGCGCCAAACGGGCGCAGCACGACCAGCGCGAAGATGACTCCGCCTACGGCGGCCGACAGTCCCACCGAGCCGAGGCCGCGCAGCAGCACGTCGAGGAAGCCGGCCAGGAGCGTCATCGCCTACTGGCCCGCGCCGACCGTGAATCGGAGCGCGCCCTCGGTGATGTGCCCGTCCGCGGCCAGGATGCGATAGCGGAGCACGTAGGTGCCGGGCCCGAGCGGCCGGAGCGGAATGACGAGTCGATCCTGCGCGGCGCCTTCGGCTCCCTGGATCGCGACGGGCACGGGCACCGCCGCGCCGTCGCCGGCGGTAAGCGTCACGCGGGTGAGCCGCTTCTCGATTTTGCTGTTGAAGCGGAGGACTATTCGCTCGGGTGGGCGTGCGAGCGTGGCGTCGTGCGTGGGGGACGACTCGAGCACAATGGCGTGGCCGCGGGCAGGCATGGGACACGCCAGGAGCAGCAGCGGAAGGACGACCAGCGGAGCCGCCTGCGCCGCGGCCCGGCCAAGACTTCTGATCACGGGCTCAGCGCCAGTCGTCGAGCACCAGGTCGCTGGGGTCCTCGTAGTCTTCCTGCTTGCCCCGCTTCATGCGAACCATGGTGAAATCCACGTGGTAGCCGCGCTCCAGGAGAGTCTGGTAGGCGGTCCAGTAGTAAGTGTATGCGGGCGCGACCACGCGCTGAAGCTGGGCCGTGCCGGCCATCTCCTCCACCGCCCCGAGCAGCGCGTGCAGGTGCTCGGGCTTCTTCTGGCGCGGATCGATGGCCAGGAACTTGACGTAGGCGCAGCCGTGGGGGGCTTCGCTATTGGGCGGCAGATGGCAGACGGCGAAGCCGATGACCTCGCGTCCCTTCTCGAGCAGGAGCGTGTCGCCCAGGGTGAGGCCGTCGACGATCTCGACTTCCTTGCCCAGGTCCATGCCCCGCCAGAAGGCATTGGTCATGCGGCGGATCTTCTGCATGGCCTGCTTCTTCTTGGCCTCTTCGAGCGTCGAATAGCGGCGGATCGCCAGCCCTGGCTTAGCGTTCCGGGTGGCGTGCGCGATCTCACGCCGGTCGAGCGGCTTGCCGGTGATGACCACGAGCCCCTTGGGCCGGTAGCCGAACTTCTGATAGAGGATCAGGTGCTTGGGGCTGTAGGGATACGTGCACACTCCCTGCAATGTGGCCTTGTTCTCGTCGAAAAACTCCTGGCACGCCGTCAGCATCTGCTGGCCGATGTCCTGGTTCTGGTAGTTGGTGAGCACCGCCATCGGTCCCACCAGCCCGATCGTCCCCCACATCACGGCCACGGCCGCGCCAACGATCTTGCCGTCGCCCTCTTCGGCGACGAAGCAGCCCCACGGCTCCATCAGCCAGCGATGGTGGACGTACTGGGCGCCGCCGAAGACCTGCCGGGGACGCGTGCCGACCTGGCGCTCGAAGAAGTCGCCGAAGGCCTGCTCCATCACATCGCGCACCTTGCTGAGGTCGCCCTTGCGGACGCGGCGGATCTTGATGAGTGGCGAGCGACCCTGCGAATCAAGACCCGGCCGGTCTACCGTGGCCCTCATGCCTTCTCCGGGAGGCCGGCCAGCTCTTCCAGCAGCGTGATGACCCCGGAGTGGTCGAGGCCGCCCTTGCCCTTGACCCGCAGGGCGTTGAAGAGCTCCTGAACGATCGCCGTGCAGGGCAGCGGGACACCGAGCGCGCGCGAGGACTCCATGATGAGCCCCAGGTCCTTGAAGTGCAGGTCGATCTTGAATCCCGGGTTGTAGGTTCCGGCCACATAGTTGGGCGACTTCTGCTCGAGGCACTTGGAGCCGGCCAGCCCGCCTCCCAGCGCTTTGAGCGTCAGCGCCCGATCGAGGCCGGCCTTCCGGGCCAGCGTCAGTGCCTCGCCGAGCGCGGTGAGGTTCACGGCCACGATGATCTGATTGGCGAGCTTGGTGAAGCCGCCGGCGCCGAGCGGTCCCAGATGCGTGATGGTCTTTCCCAATGCCTGGAACACCGGCAGCGCGGCATCGAAGTCGGCCTTCTCGCCGCCAACCATGATGCTGAGCGCGGCCTCGATAGCCCCCTTCTCCCCTCCCGACACCGGCGCGTCCAGCATCCGAACGCCCTTGGCCGCGAGCGCCTTGCCGACTTTCTGAGACACGATCGGAGAGATCGTGGACATGTCGAGGTAAAGCAGGCCGCGGCGCGCGCCCTCGATGATGCCTTCCTTGCCCAGCGCCACCAGCTCGACGTCGGGCGAGTTGGGCAGCATGGTGATCAGGACGTCCACCTGCCCCACGACATCCCGTGGAGTCGAGGCCGGCTTGGCGCCCGCCCCGACCAATTCCTGCACCGGCCCCTGGCCGCGGCTGTGGACAATCAGTGGATAGCCGGCCTTGAGCAAGTTTTTGGCCATGGGGCGGCCCATGATCCCGAGCCCAATGAATCCAACGACTTGCGCCATGATAACCTCGCGGGGTCAGGATGGGAGGAGCGGGTGTGGCCCGCACGCTGGATTAACACGACCGCCGCGACGAGTCAAGGGCGAACTGCCCGTCGGCCGCAATTTTGGCTGCTTAGAGAGCGAAAAGCGGGTGCTAACGGCGACGGCGCTGGTCCTGGACCTGTCGCCGCACCCAGTCCTGATCGAACTCGGAGATCTTCCACGACCGGTTCGATTGCTGGGTCATGCGGAAGCGCGTGACGCCCTGGCGCGCATCCATATAGGTCACCCAGGCGTCGCCGCCCTGCCGGGAGACCGCGAAGGCCTGAAACGCGCCGAGAAAGCCCGCCGGAACCGCCAGTGAGGCCTGCTGGGGGGTGACCGCTTCCACGGTCTTTTGAATCTCGGCCCGAACCCTGGCGGCGACCAAGGACCGCATTCCCTCCACCGCAATGCCCCGGGCCACCTGCTGACCGACGGCCTGGAGCTCATCGGCCGGCTTGGGCTGGCGGGCGAAGTAATCGGCGACGAGGAGCTGGGAGGCCGAGTCGGCGATCCGGTCGACGTCGAAGTAGCTCTGGGCGACGGCCACGTCACGGCTCTGGATGGCCGCGCCCAGTCGGTAGAGCGAGTACTGCGGCCGGCCGGAGAGATCGAACCAGGCCCAGAGAACGAGGAGGAGGAGGAGGATGCCGGAGACGAGCGCCCAGGGAAGACGTCGCGGCCGCCGTAGCGCCGGAGCCGATTCAGGTTCCGCTGGCGCCGTCACCCCTAAGCGCCGCCCATGAACTGGCCGAGGAGCGTAATCCGCTCGCCGCCCGCGAGTGGGGAGTCCAGCTCGTGCGCGACGCCGAGCACCGCATCGTTGACGAGCACCTCGATGTGCTCACCCAGACGCTGGCCCGTGGGCTCCCACAGCGCGCCGTGC
>JBKPCB010000015.1:0-3339 GCA_046727155.1 Candidatus Methylomirabilota bacterium
ACCAGGACCGGCGCGGTGGCGCGCAGCGCCGCCACGACCACGTGCGGCGCGGGCAGCAGGTAGAACTCGATGGCAAGGACGTAAACGACGGCCTCCCAGAGGGCGAGGCCTCCGAGGAACACCAGCGCGGCCGGGATCCTCGCGCAGGCTCTGGCGGACCTCGGTGACCAGCTCGAAGAACCGCGGGAGCGCGCGCGTCTTGTCGCTGCGCGGATGCGGCAGATCGACGGTCACGATGCGATCGATGTGGCCTGGGCGGGGGCTCATGACGACGATCCGCGTTGAGAGGAACACGGCCTCCGCGATGCTGTGGGTGACGAAGAGCGCGGTGGCGGCGGTCTCGGCGCAGACCTGGAGCAGCTCCTGGTTGAGGCGCTCGCGGGTCATCTCGTCGAGCGCACCGAACGGCTCGTCCATCAGGAGGATCGACGGGTTCAGGGCGAGTGCGCGGGCGATCGACACCCGCTGCTGCATGCCGCCCGAGAGCTGCCACGGATAGTGGCCGGCGAACTCCTCCAGGCCGACCAGGCGCAGGAGCGCCGGCGGCCGTTCTCGGCGCTCGGCGCGCGGGCGGCCGGCCAGCTCGAGCGGCAGCTGCACGTTTTCCAGGACTGTGCGCCACTCGTAGAGCACCGGCGTCTGAAACACGATCCCGTAGTCGCGGTCGAGGCGGGCCTGACGCGCGCTCTTGCCGTTCACCCGGACGGTCCCCGCCGAGGGCTCGACGAGGTCGCCCACGATGCGGAGCAGGGAGGACTTGCCGCAGCCCGAGGGGCCGATGATCGAGACGAACTCGCCGGCGTCGACGGCCAGGGAGATTCCCCTGAGCGCCTCGGTGGCGCCCGCGCGACTCTCGAACGTCTTGCCGACACCGGCGAACTCGATGATCGGCGTGGGCATCGGCGCCTAGACCGCGGGCACCGTGCGCGACCACGTCACGACACGGCGCTCAACCGCCGCGACCGCCTGGTAGAAGCCGATTCCGATCAGCGCCGAGACGAGGATGGCGGCCCAGAGATTGGCCGGGCGCCAGTTGTAGTACTGGGCGGCGTTGATGATCACGACGCCCATGCCGAAACGGCTACCCACCGGCAGCTCCCCGATGATCGCCCCGATCACGCTGGCGGTGGCCGAGAGGCGGAGCGCGGTGAACAGGTACGGCAGCGCCGACGGGAACCGCAGCTTGAAGAAGATCTGGCGCGAGCTCGCCGCCAGTGCCCGCATGAGGGCGAGCGCGTCGGGATCGACGGCGCGGAACCCGCGCGACATGTTGACGGTTACCGGGAAGAACGTGAGGTACGCCGCGATCACCGCTTTCGAGAACCACGACGTGCCAAGCCACATCACGACCATCGGCGCGATGGCGAGAATCGGGACCGTCTGCGAGGCCACGACGTACGGCGAGAGCCCCCGCTCTAGCCAGCGCGAGTGCGCGAAGGCGATCGCGAGGACGAGACCGGCGAGCCCGCCCAGCGCGAACCCGATGAGGCTCTCGAGCGCGGTGTAGCTCGCGTTGAGAAGCATGATCCAGAGCCACCGCTCACCTCCCGCGCCCTCGCGCAGGAAGTCGGCCGCGATCTCGTGCAGGTGGGGGAGCTGGTAGCTGGGCAGCGCGAGCAGAATCTTGGCGGTTTCCCAGATCACCGCGATCGCGACGAGCACCGCCAGCGAGCGAAGTCCCTGGCGCGGGCGCGCTCCGATCCGGTCGTTCCCTGTCGAGCTCACGTGGTGGGATTATACGTCGTCACCCGCAGACCTATGGGCCCCGGCGCGCCGTCCGGGGTATCCTCGACGCGTGGGGAATACCTGGGGCCGGCTGTTTCGCGTGACGACGTGGGGCGAGTCGCACGGAGCCGCTATCGGTGCTGTCGTCGACGGCTGCCCGCCGCGGCTGCCCCTGTCCGAGGCGGACATCCAGCCCGATCTCGACCGGCGCGTGCCGGGCCAGAGCGCGTTGGTCAGCCAGCGGAAAGAGACCGACACCGTGAAGATCCTCTCCGGCGTCTTCGAAGGCCGGACCCTGGGCACGCCGATCAGCCTCGAGATGGCCAACCTCGACATGCGCCCCGGCGACTACCGCGAGGTCATGGAGAAGTACCGTCCGAGCCACGCCGACTACACCTACGACGCGAAGTATGGCTTTCGCGACTGGCGCGGCGGCGGCCGCACGAGCGCGCGCGAGACGGCCGGACGCGTGGCGGCCGGCGCCGTGGCGCGCAAGCTCCTGGCCGCGCGCTGGAACGTGTCGGTCGTGGCTTGGGTCTCGAAGGTCTCCACCCTGAGCGTCGAGTGCGACGTCGAGAAGGTCACGCGTGAGCAGGTCGACGCCACGCCGATCCGCTGCCCCGACCTCGCCACCGCCGAGCGCATGATCGCGGCCGTCGAGGCCGCCCGCCGAGACGGGGACTCGCTCGGCGGCGTCGTGACCTGCGCGGTGCGCGGCTGTCCGAGCGGCTGGGGCGAGCCCGTGTTCGATCGCCTCGAGGCCGATCTGGCCAAGGCGGTGCTGAGCCTGCCGGCCAGCAAGGCCTTCGAGATCGGCTCGGGCTTCGCGGGCACCGATCTGCGCGGCTCGCAGCACAACGACGAGTTCTACATGGAGGGCGACCAGGTGCGGACGCGCACCAATCGCTCGGGCGGCGTGCAGGGAGGCATCACCAACGGCGAGACGATCTACTTCCGCGTCGCCTTCAAGCCGACCGCGACCATCATGAAGGAGCAGCGCACGGTGAGCGTGGCGCGCGAGGACACGACCATCAAGGGACGCGGGCGTCACGATCCCTGCGTGCTCCCGCGCGCGGTCCCGATGGTGGAGGCGATGACCACCCTCGTCCTCGCCGACCACGCGCTCATGCAGCAGGCGATCGCCGGCGCATGAAGACAGCCCGCAACTGGCGACTGCCTGTTTTCCGCGCACCGCATACGCGCCCTTGACGATGCGTCTATCTCGGGAGCAGGATTCCAGGACTCGTAAACTAACAAGGGGACAAGTCATGGCCAAACCCGCCCAGTCCAAGACCGGCCGTCGTGACTTTCTGAAGCTGACGGCCGGTGCCGCAGGCATCGTCGGGGCTCCCTGGATCGCGCGAAAGGTCGAGGCCAAGCCCTCGACGATCGTGTTCGCGCGCGAAAGCTCCTACGTGAAGAACTTCGACGAGCATTTCCAGAAAGTACTGATCCCGGCCTACCAGAAGGCCACCGGGATCAAGATCGACTACCAGATCCAGGCCGCCGGCGGCAGCGCGGTGCCCCAGCTGGTCTCGATGGTCGAGAACAAGTCCGGCGCCGACCTGGCCTGGGTGCAGCAGGAGTGGCTCTACCGCGACGCCCTGGTGGACG